>JAGTRV010000125.1 GCA_018262245.1 Pseudomonadota bacterium
CCGATGCTTGACGAGGCAGGGATAAATCAATTTTGTCCGCGTCAAGTGTCGCTAAACTTATGATTTAGATACCTCATCGGGCAACAGGTTCGCCATGCGCGTTTCAAATCACCCTCTCTGGCTGGTCGGCTTCCGTCCATTCTTCACCCTGGCTTGTCTGGCCGGCATTTTATTGCCAATGCTCTGGGCGCAGATCTTCAGCGGTCACCTCGCAGCGCCTTCAAACCCATTCACATCGGTGCAATGGCACGCCCACGAAATGTTCTTCGGTTTTGGCTGGGCGGTACTCGGTGGCTTCCTGCTCACCTCAACCAAGAACTGGGTCAGTATTCGCGGTTATCACGGCCTGGCGCTCATGTGGCTTTCTGGCGCCTGGCTTGCCGAACGGATAGGCATGAGCTTTGGCGGCACCTGGCCAATGCCCCTTTTCCTGCTGGTAAACAACCTTTTTCTGGGCAGCATCATTGCCATGCTGATGTGGACGCTGATCCGTCACCGTGACAAGGACAGCTATCGCGACAATGCCTTTTTTCTGGTGATGCTGCCAGCCTTCATCTTTGCCAAGTACCTGATGCTGGCGGGCGGCGACTTCACGGCCGGCTACAGCATGGCCATCGCGCTCTTCCGGCTGGCTTTTCTAGTCATGCTGGAACGCACGCTCACCGGCTTCATGAAGGCCGCCTTTCAGGCACAAATCCTGCGCCATCCCAAGTTGGACATGGCAATCAAACTGCTTGGCCTGCTGCTGGTCATCGAATTTGTCCTGCCCCGCCCGTTGACGGCGGTTATCTCTTTGTTGCTGGCTACATTGCTCACCATCCGCTTTTTCTACTGGAAGCCACAACTTGCCTTCACACGCATCGACATCGGCATCATGTACATCGGCTACCTGAGTATCGTTGGCCAGCTATTGATTGAGGCATTCGGCCACGTCGTCAACTTCGTCTGGGTCGGCTCAGTGTCGGTGCACCTGTTCACCTTCGGCGCCATGGGCACGGTCATCCCGGCCATGATCATCCGTATCTCCAAAGGCCACACCGGCCGCAAGGTAGTATTCGACGGCATCGACCGGCTGGTGCTCTACATCATGCTTGCCGCCCTTTTCATCCGCGTCTTGCTGCCACAGCTGGCACCGGCCGCCTATATCGGCTGGATACATCTGTCGGCCACCTGCTGGCTGGCAGCCTTCGGCATCCTGGCCTGGCGCACCATCCCGATGCTGCTGCAGCCGCGCATCGACGGCAGGGAACATTGATTCGTGGGATACTTCGCCCCCCGCCGTCCGTCCGAGTAAGCCATGCACCCCCGCAACAAGAATGCCGAAGGCTACGATTTTGCCGCACTAGCCGCCACCTCGGCCGCCTTGGCCAAGCACATCAAGACGACGCAGGCTGGCACGGCCAGCATTGACTTCGCCAACCCTGCTGCCGTCAAGATGCTCAACCGGGCAATCCTGATGCATCACTACGGGGTCAAGGGCTGGGATATTCCGGCCGGCTACCTGTGTCCGCCGATTCCGGGCCGCGCTGATTACATTCACAGCGTTGCCGACCTGTTGGCGACCTGCAACAAGAAGAACATTCCGAGCGGCCCCGGCGTGCGCGTGCTCGACATCGGCGTCGGTGCCAACATGGTCTATCCGCTGATCGGCCATGCCGAATACGGCTGGTCCTTCCTCGGTGTCGATATCGACGAAGCGGCACTGGCCAACGCCCAGAGCATCATCGGCAAAAACCCGGAGTTGGCCAGCGACATCGAACTGCGCCACCAGCCGGTGTGGGACAACATCTACACCGGTCTGCTGCGCTCCGGCGAAGTCTTCGACCTGTCGATCTGCAACCCGCCTTTCCACAATTCGCCGGATGATGTCCACGCGGTCAGCCAGCGCAAGTGGAACAACCTGAACAAGCCGGGTGCCAAACGTGGCGCAGCTGAACCGCGCCTGAATTTCGGCGGCGGCGGTAGTGAACTGTGGTGTAACGGCGGCGAACGTGCCTTCGTCAAACGGATGATCGAGCAAAGCTGCAACATCCCGAAGCGGGTGATGTGGTTCACCAGCCTGCTCTCGCAAGGCGACAACCTGCCGCATATCGAAGCTGCACTGAAGAAGGCCAAGGTCGTCGAGTCGCGCATCATTCCGATGGCGCAAGGCCAAAAGCAAAGCCGCCTGGTCGCCTGGACCTTCTGCGGCAACGGCGAGCGCGAAAAGTGGCGCCGCGAACGGTGGACTGCCGCGCCCTCCTATGCCGTTCCTGCCTTCGCCGAGCAGACTGCGCCCTTGACAGCCGAAGCGACTCCGCCAGCGGCCGACCCCGTATAATTGACGGTTTTCTGTCTGGAAATTTGCCTGTGTCCGACCGCCTCGCCGTCCTGCCCCAATACCTGATTCCAAAACAGGCACTGACCGTACTGGCCGGCAAGCTGGCCTCGGCCAAAGCCGGTGGCCTGACTACCAGCGTCATCCGCTGGTTCGTCCGTCGCTACAACGTCAACATGACGGAAGCGGCCAATCCGGACATCGCCAGCTACAAGAGCTTCAACGAGTTCTTCACTCGCCCCCTGAAAGACGGCGCCCGGCCGGCCGCCGACGCCGACTTTCTGTGCCCGGTTGATGGTGCGATCAGCCAGTATGGCCCGATCGATCGTGACCAGATTTTCCAGGCCAAAGGTCACAGCTATTCAACCACCGCGCTAGTCGGCGGCGATCGCAAACTGGCCGAGCAATTCGAGAACGGCAGTTTCGCCACGCTTTATCTCAGCCCGCGCGACTATCACCGCATCCACATGCCCTGCGACGGCAAGCTGACCCGGATGATCTACGTACCCGGTGCACTGTTCTCGGTTAATCCGACCACGGCCCGCGGCGTCCCCGGTCTGTTCGCCCGCAACGAACGCGTCATCTGCGTATTCGAATCCGAATTCGGTAGTTTCGTATTGACCCTGGTCGGCGCCACCATCGTCGGCAGCATGGCTACCGTCTGGCATGGCACGATCAATCCGCCGCGCCCCGGCGTTATCCGCGAATGGCGCTATGACGAACAGAACATCAGGCTGAAAAAAGGCCAGGAAATGGGCCGCTTCCTGCTCGGATCGACGGTCGTCATGCTCTTTCCGAAGAAGACCCTCGCCTTCAACCCGGATTGGTCACCAAGCCGGGCCATCCGTATGGGCGAACAGATGGGCAGCAAGGCAAACTGAAGCTGCCGCGCCCTCGCTACTGAAAAGCACCGGGCGCCAGCGCACTGCCCGGACGCATCGGCCGGCTACCAACCGGAAAGTGAAATTCGGCACTGGGCAACAACTCAACCCCTCTGGCCTGCCCCGGTGGCCGGATCGCGCCTCGTAGCGGCGACAGATTGGTCAGGCGCAACGGAATTCCACCGGACTCAATCAGTTCCCCTCTCGCCACCAGGCGATTTCCGTCGAAACGCCCCTGAGCCGGCTTGAACAGATCGCCATTACCGACCAACAGATTGTTGAGCAGCCAGACCTCGACGTCAGACGCAATTTTGTCGATACGCACATTGACGAAATTGCCGGCCGGCGCATCATTGATCAGCGTGTTGTGGGCCATGTACAGTGCATTGTCCGGCCAGCGCGGCCCCTCGGCACCGTAGGAGACAAGGGTCGGATTGTCGGTGCCGGCACTCTGGCCGACGGCATTGCCGATCACGTAGGCAATACCACCATTCGGAAACTCCAGCTCGTAGGATGCCCTGCCACCGGCGCCATCGACCAGCATGTTATAGAGGATGTGATTCTCGCGTGCCCGCGACTTGACCAGATGCCCAAGGTAACCGTTGTGGAACCGGCTGCCGCGCAACAGGAACTTGCCGATAGCGCCGACATATAGCAAATGGTGCAGATCGCCTTTGTGGCGTGGCGCATCGCCGAATTCGCTATCGATGACCTCGAGACTGAGTTCTGGAAAATTAGCGGTCAGGATGCCCATTTCGTTGTCGAAAAAGGCGCAGGAGCGGACCGTCAGGCTCCCTTTCTCGAAGCGGATGCCAGCCCCGTTCAGACTGGCCACGCGTGCACCGCGAAACTCGATGTTCTCGATCGTCACCGTGCCGCCACGCACCACCCAGATCGCCTTGCCTTCGGCACTTTGGCCCTCGGCCAGCATGACCGGCCGCTGGCCAACACCCCGGATAAGCAGGTTGGTCTGCGTCCAGACCGCCGGTTGGCCACGGTAATCACCGGGCCGAATCTCGATAACCTCGCCATCCTTGGCCAGTCGGGCAGCCTCGGTCAGCGTCGTAATCTTTTCGCCTGGGCCAACACTCATGGTGGCTGGCAAATCGGCGGCGCGTAACAGTTTTGCCTCTTCGGAAATAACCATCAAGCGTCCGTCCGGCGTCCGACGAATTTCGCCACGATAATCGGGAGCCGGCGGTAGCTTGTCAGGCATTTGCGCCCCCGCCCATCCGGCCGGAAAGACAAGGAAAGTCACGATACCAGCGCGCAGGATGCAGAGACGGAGAGTTTCTTGGATCATGGGCATCTCCTGGCGGATGGGGAAAACGCGGCACCCGTTCGCCGGATGGAAAATTGGCGGCAACCGGTTTTGCCTCATGAAACGGCAGCCGGGATGCATTTGTCAACAGGCCACTCCATGGCAATATTCGCTTTCCGGTAAAAGCGGCGCCCGACAAGCCGCTCCGGATCTGCATTCGTTTTCACTCTTCCCTGCCAGGAGATCACCATGCCCAGTGCCGTTTCTTCATTCATCGGCGGTTCGCTCCGCCACCTCTGTCTCGCCGCACTGTTTCTATTCGCCTCAAGCTTTGCCGCCGCCGAAGCGCCACAGCAAAAGACCCAAGTCCCGGGCTATTACCGGCTAATGCTTGGCAACTTTGAAGTCACCGCGTTATACGATGGTGCCATCGATCTCGACGAAAAGTTGCTGAAGAATATCCAGCAGCGCGATATCCAGCGCCTGCTGGCTCGCGAGTTCCTGAAGGGACCGAAGGTACAGACCGCAGTGAATGCCTATCTGATCAACACCGGCAGCAAATTGATCTTGGTCGACGCCGGTGCTGCCAAGCTGTTCGGGCCGGGCCTTGGCAATATCGTCGATAACCTGAAAGCGGCCGGCTATGCACCTGAGCAGGTGGATGTCGTGCTGGTGACCCATCTGCACGGAGACCACGTCAACGGCCTCGTTACATCGGAAGGCCAACGTGTTTTCACCAATGCAGAAATCTGGTCCGCCAAGGCCGACAACGTTTTCTGGCTGAGCGAGGAAATTGCCGCCAAGGCGCCCAAGGATTTCCAGTCCTTCTTCAAGATGTCACGTGATGCCGCCGCCCCTTACCTTGCGGCCGGCAAGTGGAAAACCTTCGACAGCGACCGCGAACTGCTGCCCGGCGTCACCAGTGTGGACACGCACGGCCATACGCCGGGGCATGCCAGCTACCTCGTGCAGAGTGGCGATCAGCGCCTGATGATTCTCGGCGATCTGATACATAACCATGCCGTCCAGTTTGCCCACCCGGATGTCGCCATCGAATTCGACAATGATCCGAAGCAAGCAGTCATCGCCCGCAAGCGCATCTTCCGCCAGGCAGCCAGGGAAAGACTGATGGTGGCTGGCATGCATCTGCCCTTCCCGGGCATCGGTCACGTCCGCAAGGAGCAAAAGGGCTACGCCTGGGTGCCAGCCGAATTTGCACCGCTGGCCAAATAACATGCAGATTTGGGTCGATGCCGACGCCTGCCCCGGCGTCATCAAGGAAATCATCTACCGCGCCGCCGAGCGTCGGCAGATCCAGACCACACTGGTCGCCAACCAGATGCTGCGCACGCCGCCGTCGAAATACATCCGCGCCATCCAGGTCGCGCATGGCTTTGACGTGGCCGACGCACACATCGTCGATCAAGTGGTGGCGGGCGACCTCGTCGTCACTGCCGACATTCCGCTCGCCTCGCTGGTCATCGAGCGCGGTGCCCATGCACTGAATCCGCGCGGCGAGATGTACACCACCGCCAACATTCGGGAACGCCTGACCATGCGCAACTTCATGGAAGACCTGCGCAGTGCCGGCGTTCAGACCGGCGGCCCCAATGCCTTCAGCCAGGCCGATCGACAGGCCTTCGCCAACCAGCTGGATCGCTTTCTGGCCAAAATACCGGTTGCCTGAATCCCTAGAGAGTTTTCCGGCCGCCCGCTGGTCATAATGCCAATTGAGATTGACGAAGCACCGGCCTGGTAACGCGGAAACACCGATTCATAGCCTCGGCAAGGTCTGATTTCGCCCGGCCGCCTTGGCAGCATAGAGCAGGTTATCGGCCCGCTGAAGCAGTTCCTGAACGGTTTCACCAGGTACATGCTGCGTCACGCCGAAGCTCGCCGTCACCGTCAAGCCGGGAAGCAAGGTCGCCATGCTTTCAGTCAGCGCCAGACGCAGGCGCTCGGCAGTCGCTATCGCCGCCGGCAGCGAGGTCTCGGGCAGAACGATGACGAACTCCTCACCACCATAGCGGGCGACCCAATCGATATGCCCTCGCAATTCCCGACGGAAGCACTCGGCGGCCTCCTGAAGGACCTGATCGCCAAGCAGATGCCCGCAAGTGTCATTGATCCGTTTGAAGTGATCGATATCGCAGAAAATCACTGCCAGAGCGCGCTGATAGCGGATCGCCCGATCAAGCTCCTCCTGGATTCTCTCGTTGAAGAGGCGACGGTTGAAGCAACCAGTCAAGGGATCAATAGTCGACAGGCGATGGATAGCCGCCAGCGCTGACTCCAGTTCAGCCGTTCGCTGTGCGACCTGCTCGTCCAGATTCGCGATGTGGCTGTTGATCCCGGACTGCAGTACGGAAAAACCTTCGACAACCAAGTCGATTTCGTCCCGACCGTGTCCAGGCGAACGCGCCAATTCCAGTGGAATCGTCAGACGATTTGGGGTCAGTTCACTGGCGAATTGCGCCACTCGGCGCAAGGGGCGTTCCAGATCACGCTTTAGCAGGTAGGCAATCAGTGTGCAGATAAGTAGCGTCAGCACCCCATAACCTAGCGAAGCGACACCGAGGGTATAAATAAGCTCTCGGTAAAACGCAGCGGGGTTCTCGAATATCTCCAGATTGCCGATTACCCCAACCGGCCGGCCGGGCGGCGGAATATCAAAGTGCCGGGGCCGATCGTTCGTCAGTCCTTTGTCTCCAGCCGAAAAAGTCTGCCCGGTGGTTACCGTCAGACTTACGTAGCCGATCTCCGGTCGGGCAGCGATCACTTCGAGCTGTCTTCGAATCGCTTCAGGCTCAATGTCCCAGATGCTGACCGACAACAGCGGCACATTGGTCTGGCCGATCTCCCGAACTGCCAGCTCGAAACGATCCTGGACATGAATGTAGGAATAAGCCGCCTGGATAGACCCAATGGCCAAGGCACATAACGTTGCCCACAAAAACACACTGCGGATCAGGGTCGTGGCGATCGGTCGAAACAGGGAGGCGCTCAATCGAATCCCAATCCTTAGTCCAGTAGCTGCCGGAAATTGAAATCATAGCGTTTCAACTTCGGATTCAGCGCCTTGCTGAAACGGCGAAAATTCACCTGATCGAAGTGCAGCTGACCAAAGCGCACCATGAAACGATCCGCATCTTTCTGCGAAAACAGCGTGAACATCGACTGATTCACCTCTACGCCCTCTGCCTCTGCAAAATCCCGGCCATGGTCGTAGTCGTAGAGCATGACCAACGCCCAGGCGCCGCAAATGAAGTGGCCGCCAGCCAGTGCCGCCAGGCGGCCGGACTTGAGGGCAGCCATCGCCTCGGGCGAAGCATTCACTGCACTGAACCAGGCATCCTTACCCGGCTTGCCGCCGCGTTTCTCCCAGACCTGCATTGCGCCAAAGGCCATCTGATCATTTCCCGCCCAGACCAGTCTGGCCAGCGGATAGCGCTGAAACAACCATTCACTCTGTTCGACCGCCTTGGCCCTGTTCCAGCCGGAGAAAATCTCCTGCTCGAGCACCACATCGCCCGCCTCGGCCACCGCCCGGCGCATTCCCTCGCCCCGCCGATTCGATGCCGGCGTCGACCGATCGCCACTGATCGCCAAAAAGTGCAAACGGCCATCGGCTGCCTGAGCTTGAGCCCGACGCCCCTGCTGGATCAGCGCCTTGGCGGTGAGATAACCAGCCTCTTGGGCCCGCGGTTCGAGAGAACCCAACCAACCTTTGAAATGCTCCCGCGGCTGGCCGGTCACAGCCCGCTCTACCGGCTCTGAAATACCGCTATAGGCCAGAAAAGTCTTGATTCCGGCAGCGTCGAACAGCCGTAACAGCTCCGGTCCGGTCGCATAATCATTGGTGATCACCACGTAATCCGGTCGATCGGCAACGGGACGGGCAACAATCTGACGGGCGAGCTCGAACACCCGGGGATGCTGCCGCTCGGCATAAAAGACTTCGAAGCGTATATCCAGGTCTTTCGCTGCCGCCTCCATTGCCTTGGTCGCAGTGAGCCAGTAAGCCTCATCCGACTTTCCCGGATTGATGAAGGCGACTGACATGGCCCAGACCAGACTTGGGAAAACAAATAACAGCAGCGCAAGGAGACCAGCAAGACGCTTCATTGGACGCTCATGGACGGCGGGACGGGAAGTCTAGCGCAGATAGGTCGCGCAGCAACAGGAAATACCCCCCCTGCCTGCAACACGACAGCAGCCAATACAGAACTCGGCACTTGCCAAAATAAAAGCCCCTGCCGGCTTCCCGGCGGGGGCTTTTTTATTGCACACCGCGCTTCAGAAGCGCGAATTTTCGCAAATTACATCTCGACAGTCGCAGCCTGCTCGACAAACTCCGGAATCTGATCGAAGTTCATGTAGCGATAGACTTCACCGGCCTTGGCGTTCACCAGCTTGATCTGCTCCATGTATTCCGGAACGGTCACGATGCGGCCAGCCAGCGCGCACATGGCGGCCAGTTCGGCAGAGCCCAGATAAACCTGGGTGTCGATACCGAGGCGGTTCGGGAAGTTGCGGGTCGAGGTGGAGATCGCCGTGGAACCCTTGCGGATCTGTGCCTGGTTACCCATGCACAGCGAGCAGCCCGGCATTTCCATACGCGCACCGGACTTGCCGAGGACGCCGTAGTAGCCTTCTTCGGTCAGGATCAGCGCATCCATCTTGGTCGGCGGAGCGA
>JAGTRV010000302.1 GCA_018262245.1 Pseudomonadota bacterium
CACCAGAACCTTGCCTCGCCACTGGGCAAGCGGCTGCGGACGACCGTCAAGATCGGGCAGATTCAGCGCAAAAATGGCGTCGACCGCAACCTTGGCCTCTTCCGGCGTCAACGTCTGCGCGGAGACCAGCCCGGGCGGACGACCAACGGACTCCGGGCTGGTGTGATTGAGCAGCCGATACCCGAGCAGACCGACGGTCAGCAGTGACGCCACGCCGGCCGCAATGGCGACGCGCAGCGCGGTCTGCTCTTTCATCCTGTCTTCCGCCCCGACATGGCTTTCAGGCAGATCACGACGAACATCAGGCCGCCGATCACGGCGATCAGCCCACCCAGCCCCATCATGCCCATGCTGATTTTCTGCTCCAGATAGACGAATGCCTGATCCGCTCCGGCCATCTTGCGCTGCATGCCATAGCCACCCGACCAGGCCAACCCAACGACGTGAATCAGCTGACCGCCACCATAAACGTAGGGCTGCCAGACCGCCATGCGGCCTTCCACCTTGGCGAAACCCAACATCGGCAGCAGCACATAGGCCAGCCCCATGAAGGCCAGTGTGACGCCGACCGTCGATCCATGATAATGCGCGGGAACGACGACGTCGGCACCCTGGATCATGTAACCCAGCACGCCGCCCAGCGCAAACAGGGCGAAGGAAGTGACGAAAGCTGACTTGGCCGGATCGGCAGGCACACGGCGCAGGCCCCAAAGCGACACGGCCCCCATCAGGATCAATGGCCCCATGTAAGGGTGGCCCCATTTCATCAGCTTGGCGAACAACTCCATGTGCGGCAACGAGCCGGGGGGTACCGTCAGATAAATCAGTGGCACCGCCAGCAGGGGCAGCGAAGCGACAAGGAACAACACCGCCAGGGCGCGCGGCGAGGCCACCAGCGGCTTGCCGAGATGCGTGGCGAGCCACAGCCAGGCCACGACCATCAGAATCGCATGCTGGAATTGCAGGACATGTCCGCCACCCCAGAACAAGACTTCGTAATAGATCTTTTCCTCGATCCGCGGCACCGCCCACCAGGACCAGAGGAACGCGGCCAGCGCAAGAAAAGCGGCGACCGCGCCAAAGAAAGCGCCGAGCCGCAACGGCTCGTCAAAGACGCGCCGCGGCCACGTGGTCAACAAGGCGCGCAGCACGGCCAGGCTGAAGCCGGCACCGCAAATCCAGAGCGAAGCGAAGAACAGGGGCTGCTCCAGAACCGGAACGTAATTGTTGAGGATCGGCTCGGCACCGGGAAAGAACGGGGAAACGGTCATCACCAGCGTACCCAGTGCGGCCACCCAAAAACCGCTCCAGCCCATCCAGGCCAGCCCGGCGCCGCCCACGGCACTCCAGATCACCGCGGCAAAGGCCATGAACCAGACGACGACCGAAAGATCCACATGCACCACCAGCGCGGCACGGAAGAAATCTCTGAGCGGAAGAACGTCCTGAATACCCGGCGTGCGCGCCAAAACCAGCACTATCGCCAGCAAGCCGGAACCAATCAGCGCCATCATGCCCAGCCACAACCAGGCGCGGGCCAGCGCAGCGGGCGTTCCGGAAGGAACCGTCACGGCTTGCATATTCACACTCGTCTCGCGAAAAAACCGGTAATTATAAAGCCCGGGGAGGGAATCTGCCAGCGTGACCGCCTTGGCGGGGGACGCCAATTACCCGCAAGCCAGTCCATTGGCGTCGCAAATAACGCGCCGCAGGTAGGCCAGGCCAATCCACATCCAGAAAAGCAGGAAGAAGGCGACGACCGGCACCTGGCGATCGCCGATCACACCCGGTGTGACAAAACGCGCCATCCTGATCACGGGCCGGGTAATGACCTTGAAACCCCTGTAAACAATGTTGGCCTCCCGCCTGGCGCCGGCCAGCACATGCAGCGCACCCTGGGCGAGCAAGAACATCCCGGCCACTTCGACCAGCGCGCGCAACACACTGAGGATAAACAACCCGCTCGAAACCATGTGGCACCTTCTCCAGGACGATCCAGATTCTAATTCGTTCCTGTCAAGCAGGCGCGACGACCTCTACGGCTCACGCTAAGGCATCGAGCACCCGCGGATCGCCGCGCGCGAGGCACAACGCATGGGGTTCCGGCTACTCCATGCACAATTGACCAGGAAGTAGTTCTAAAGTCGTATTGCCCGCGGGAGGAGCGGGTGCCAACATCCGCCCACCCCATTTTTGGCAAATATCAAAAATATGCACTCCCACCATCCGGTCAACGTCGAAGCCCTGCTCACGCACATTCCGCTGTTCGAAGGGCTCGCCGTCGAAGAACTTGCCCGCATTGTCCACGGCACACGCGAAGTGCGCGCCAGCAAGGGCGATATCCTGTTCCACAAGGGCGATCCCTGCACCGGCTTCCACCTGCTCGTCTACGGCCAGATCAAGCTCGCCTTCACGTCGCAGCAGGGCAACGAGAAGGTCGTCGAGATCCTGCAGCAGGGCCAGAGCTTCGGCGAGGCCATCATGTTCATGGAAAAGCCCTACATCGTCTTCGCCCAGGCGCTGACCGACTCGCTGCTGCTGCACGTCTCCAAGGCCGCCGTCTTCGCCGAACTCGAGCGCGATCCCAGGCTGAGCCGCAAGATGCTAGGCAGCATGGCGATACGCCTGCACACGTTGATGAACGACGTCGAATCCTACTCGCTGCACTCCGGCAAGGAGCGCATCATCGGCTACCTGCTGCGCGAACTAGCGAAAGAAGACCAGAACGGCACCGACGTCGCCGTCACCCTGCCCACCAACAAGGGCGTCATCGCCTCGCGCCTCAACCTGACCCAGGAACACTTCTCGCGCATCCTCCACGAACTGACCGAACTCGGGCTGATCGTCGTCGAGGGCAGGAAGATCCATATTCCGAGCGTGGCGAATCTGAGGAAGCACGAGGGCTGAGTTTCGTCAGCCTGCGCAAAGAGAAAAATCGCTCACGATCATGGGGTTATGACAGGGGCTTGTAGACTCTCTTGAAATAGCGTCCATCCGAGGGAGATTTGATGCTCCAGCCCTGGCGTTCGCCGGGCAACAAAAAAGGCGGCCTTGCGGCCGCCTTTGCGGGTGTGCTGCGGAATCAGACCATCAGCGGCACGATCAGCAGCGCCACCAGGTTGATGATCTTGATCAGCGGGTTCACCGCGGGGCCGGCCGTGTCCTTGTACGGATCACCGACGGTATCGCCGGTGACGGCCGCCTTGTGCGCGTCGGAACCCTTGCCACCGAAATGGCCGTCCTCGATGTACTTCTTGGCGTTGTCCCAGGCGCCACCACCGGTGGTCATGGAGATCGCGACGAAGAGACCGGTAACGATGGTACCGACCAGCAGGCCGCCCAGGGCCTGCGGGCCAAGCACCAGACCGACGACGATCGGCACGGCAACCGGCAGGATCGACGGGATCATCAT
>JAGTRV010000030.1 GCA_018262245.1 Pseudomonadota bacterium
CGCGATTTCATCCGCAGTCCGCAACCCTCAATTCTTGCCGCGGCACGCGCTGCCGGCACCCTCTCGGTCAGCGGCTGCACGACGGGCGGTCTGTTTACCGAGCACGGCTGGCAACTGGACCAGCCGGCGGCAGCAGCGCTCGTCTATACCTCACCAGACAAGCGTACGGCGACCGAATCACCAACCCTTTCCTTCAGCGGCCATGGCTGCCTCCCTTTTGACTGGCAGGAAGATACCCCTCGGGCCGGGATGCTCGATGCCGATGCCGTCACCTGGACGAATGGCCGAGCCGCGAGCAACGGTTGTGCTGAGTGCCATCTGCCCGGCCTGAATGTTCGGATGGCCCGTTCCAGCGGCCTGCGTCTGTTGAGCGAGCCGTTGCCTGTCGAGCATTGCCATGGCTATGAATTGGGACGCGTCGGAGGCCATCGGGCGGTTGACAGCCTTTATCGCGCCCTGCCGCCGGAATTGCGCGAGCGCCCGCCGCTGCACCAGATCGCCATCCTGCGCCAACTGGACGAACCTGGCATTGCCATCCTGTCAGTCAATGGAGACGGCTCGCTGACCTTGGCCGATACCTTGAATGACGGCGAGACAATTACTTGGGCGATCCGCCAACCACTGGCCGCCGAGCATGAGATGCGCCGGACGCTGAAGGCCGTGGCTGACGCCGATAAACCGCCGGATTTCGGACTGATGTTCTCCTGCATCGGTCGCGGACCACTGTTTTACGGCGACGATGACCACGATCTGCAGGCCTTTCGGGAGACTTTTCCCAACACTCCCTTGCTCGGCGCTTATGGTACCGGGCAGATCATTCCGCAAGGCGGGCAAAACCGCCTGTTCCACAACACCGTACTCACCCTGTTATTCGAAAGCATCCATGTTTAATCCCTCCCGCGATCAGGTTCGCCGCTTTTTCTGCGACGCCTGGAAGAAGCACATCGAACGCCTGCCGCTGGTCGGCGCCGAGGTCACGGCCGCCGACATCGCCGCCCGCCATCCGGAGTACCAGGCGATGCTGAGCGATGCCAATGCGGCCGTGGAAAAGGAATGGGTACCGGAAGGCGGAGAAATGAACCCCTTCCTGCACCTGTCGCTGCACCTGGCCATCCACGAGCAGGTCAGCATCGACCAGCCGCCAGGCATCCGCATGGCCTACGAACAGTTACGGGCCCGGATGGACCCGCACGATGCCGAACACGTGCTACTCGAATGCCTGGGCGAAACGATCTGGCGCGCCCAGCGCGAAGGCAAGCCGATGGACGCCATGGCCTACGTCGACGCGGTGCGCCGCAAGTCCAGCCTGATCTGAACCCGACCGGGCGTTCTTAACGGGGAATCTGGTAGCTGTTCTGCGTCATCAGATCGATGCCGCATTCGATGCCTTCGACCCAGTTGATGAAATCGTTGATCGCCTGCTTGCCGACAAAACGCGCGCCGTGCTGCGGCACGATCTGCTCGATGTCGAGTTGGCGAACCATGTTGGCCCAGAATCGGCAGACCTTGCGGGACACAATGTAGCGACGATGGAAGGGCTCCATGTATTTCACATGACTGGCAAAATCCGTGACCGGTAGCGCGGCTTGCTCGTGGCTGACCATTGAGGTGCCCAGATCGCCGGAAAACAGGATTTTCGAAATCGGATCGTAAAACTGGAAGTTGCCTTCGGCATGCATGAAGTGAGCCGGCAGAGCCAGTATCTTGCATTGGCCAAGGCGAATGACGGCGCCCTGATCGGGAATGCCGAGGATGCGGTCGGAAATGTCCTTGCCGGTGGTGAAATGCGGTACGAAACGGGTCCACAGGCTGGAAATCATCACCTTGCAATGCGAGGCGATGAACCATTTATTGACCGAGGCAATGATGTCCGGGTCCGGGTGCGAGGCCAGAATGTAGTCCAGATCCTTGGACGAAAAATGCTTCTGCATGTCCATCAACAAGCCGGTGTAGGTCATGTTGCCACCGGGATCGATCAGGGCGCCATGGCCGTGATCGACGACCAGGAACTGGTTGCACTGAACGGCACCGCTCGCCGTATCGTCCACCAGATCGTAGAACGCGTGGACGATGTGATTGCCATCATTGAAAAGCTCAACGGCCATAATACCCCCAATCAAAGAGGGGGCAATTATCTACACAATGTTTCCGGCTGACTAGTGCAAATTAGCTAGTTAATTTTAACTATCATCAGACGGCGGGGCGACTTTGATGACTTCTTCCAGCGAGGTCACTCCCTGAGCCACCTTCAGGGCACCGGAAATGCGTAGTGGTCGCATGCCCTCGCGGAAAGCCTGCTCGCGTAACTTGGGAATTTCAGTCAGTGGCTTGATCAGCCGGCGAATCTCAGGCGAGTTAACCAGAATTTCGTAAACGCCCACCCGACCGGTATAGCCGGTCATTCGACACTCCAGGCAGCCGACCGGCTGCCAGATCTGCGCCGGCTCCGCCGATTTCCATGGCGCCACCAGTGAACGCCAGGCAGCGCGTTGCTCCTCGGTGGTCGGCGTCGGCTTTTTGCAATGCGGACACAGTGTCCGGACCAAACGCTGGGCCATGACACCAAGCAGGGTCGAGTTGATCAGATAGGCCGGCACACCGAGATCAAGCAGGCGAGTAATCGCCGACGGAGCATCGTTGGTATGCAGCGTCGACAACACAAGGTGACCGGTCAAGGCTGCCTGGATGGCCATTTCGGCGGTTTCCAGATCGCGGATTTCACCGATCATCACGATGTCCGGGTCCTGGCGCATCAGGGCGCGAACGCCGTCGGAAAAACCAAGATCGATGCTCTGCTGAACCTGCATCTGGTTGAAGGCAGCCTCGACCATTTCAATCGGGTCTTCAATGGTGCAGACGTTAACCTCCGGTGTCGCCAGCTGCTTCAGCGTCGTGTACAGCGTCGTCGTCTTGCCCGAGCCGGTCGGACCGGTCACCAGAATGATGCCGTTTGGCAAGGCGGTCATCTGCTTCCAGCGCGCCTGATCCTCGTCAGAAAAACCGAGTGAGCGGAAATCGCGAACCAGCACTTCCGGGTCAAAAATCCGCATGACCAGCTTTTCACCGAAGGCGGTCGGCAACGTTGACAAACGCAGCTCGACCTCCTGCCCGGCCGGCGTGCGCGTCTTGATCCGGCCATCCTGCGGCCGACGCTTCTCGATCACATCCATCCGGCCCAGCAGCTTGATGCGGCTGGTCATGGCGTTCATGACTGTCATCGGAATCTGGTAGACCTGGTGCAGCACGCCGTCGATACGGAAACGAACGATACCGAGGTCGCGCCGCGGCTCGATGTGGATGTCGGAAGCCCGCTGGTCGAAGGCGTATTGCCATAGCCAATCGACAATGTGGACGATGTGCTGGTCGTTGGCGTCGAACTGCTTGTTGCCCTTGCCCAGTTCGACCAGTTGCTCGAAGCTCGACAGGCCGGAAGTGACCTCGCCCTTGGCGGCCGCCTTCTTGACCGACTTGGCCAGATTGAAAAATTCGACCAGGTAGCGGCTGATGTCATCCGGATTGGCCATCACCCGGCGAATCTGCTTGCGCAGAATCTGCTGCAACTCCTCAACCCATTCGCGAACGAAGGGTTCAGCCGTCGCGATGACGATTTCCCGCGTCGTCACCTGCACCGGCAGGATACCGAAGCGAGCGGCGTAGGCGCTGGACATCACCTCGGCAACACCGGTGAAATCGATTTTCAACGGGTCGATATGCAGGTAGTCGAACCCGCAGCGGGCGGCCAGCCACTCGGTGAGCACTTCCAGACTGAGCAAGCGGATAGGCGGCTTGGTTGTGCGCCATTTTTGATCGGCGATGACGATCAGGGGATGAATCTTTCCCCCATGCAAACGGCGCTCGGCCTTCAGCGAGTCGGCAGCCTCACGGCTAACCAGCCCATCCTCCACCATCCAATCGAGCACTTCGGTCAGTGCCAGGCGATGTTCGCCTACATTCTTGTCATTCATGCGCGGCAATATAGCATGCAGTACGTAACGATTTGTAAGCAGCCGTCCCCCTGTTTGCACTCCTTTACAACTTGCCGGGAACATTCGCCGCCAGGCACCTAGAATGAAACCGTAACCACTCACAAGGAGCAGAAAATGAAAACCCGTCTGATGATGATCGCCACTGCCTTGATGACTTCCTTGATCTGCCTGCCGGCCAGTGCCCAACCCGGGCCGGGAACGGGTGCCATGGGGGGGGCAATGACTGGCACGGGGCCAGGAATGGGCGCCGGAATGGGGCCTGGCATGGCACAGGGCGGAGGACCGCGCGCCCGCGCCCCACGCGACTGCAGCCAGGCACCGAACCCCACCGCCTGCACGGCGCACCGCGAGGCTCGCGCCAAAGCCGTCGAAGCCTGCAAGGACAGCGCCGGACCGCAGCGCCGGCAATGCATGCACGAGCAGATGCAGAACTTCGACTGCGCCAAGTCAGGCAACCCGCAGCAATGCGAGTCACGCAAGATGGCCTACAAGGAATGCCAGGGCCAAGCCGGCCCCGCCTTCCGTCAGTGCGTGCAACAGAAGATGCCACCGGTCGACTGCAGCAAGGCCCCCAATCAGGCCCGTTGCGACCTGCACCAGAAAGCCCGCGAAGCCTGCAAGGACAAGCTCGGCCCGGAACACAAGGCGTGCCTGCGCGAGCAGTTCAACGTCAAGTAATCTCGCCAGGTCACGTTATCGCGTCAAATAGCTTTCTCGCCCGAAGCCGGTTCGTACCTCAAGAAGGCATTTTGAGGTACGAACCGGCTGTTCCGTGAGCCGTCCCGGCTCCGTCGGTATAGCGAATCGAATCCTAGCTATTCAGCAGTGACGTCAGTGATTCAACCTCTTCCGCCGAATCAAGCAGAATGGCGCTCAATGTATCGCCGTCCACCTGCAGATTGATATCGGCCGCCATGCCCTTGCAGCCCATGCCTGAAAGTTCGAGGAGCGGCGATTCGATCGATGCGAGCTGATCGGCCAAAAGCAAGGTATCGCCCAGCGACTCGGCCGGCATGGCAAGATAGCCATCCCAGAGCGTTTCAAGCGCGTCGCGAATAGCCGCCGGAACCCCCAGGGTATTTAACACGGCCCTGCCCACGAGCGCTTCCCCTTCGTCCGACCATGCTTCCAGATTATTCTGAAACAGTTCCGGAAACTCGGCCGCACGCGAGATCAGGTAGAAGCCACCTACTTCATGAACGATCCCGGCAAAGAATGCGGCTTCCGGGTCTTGCCGGGTGACACGTCGGGCGATGACCCGAGCTAGGGAAGCGACTTGTGCGGTGTGCTCCCAAAGCCGCCGCGCCAGCGCCTGATGCTCCGGTAATTTCGACATGCCCTGCATCTGACGAATCAGGAGAGCCGTTACCAGCGTACGCAAGGTATTGAAGCCGAGCCGGGAAATAGCGCTGCGAACATCACTGATGCCCCGCCCGGACGGGTTGTAGGCGACCGAATTGGCCATGGCGACCACCTTGGCCGAAAGGATGGGTTCAGCCGCGATCAGCTTGCCCAATTGTTCGGTCGAGCAATCCGGGTCGTCGAGCTTGCGTCGAACCAGCAAGTCGATTTCGGCATGGGTCGGAAACACCATCTCACCGCGACTTGCATCACCAGCAATCTTCTCGAAAACAGCCTTAACGTCCATTTTTCGACCTTTCTCCGCAGGATTTACCGTAACCGACGATAGCGCCGGGAATCTGTTGGAGCGGCATGGTCTGATCTACGCCGCCCAGTTTGATGGCTTCCTTGGGCATGCCGAACACGACACAGCTACTTTCGTCCTGGGCGATGGTTTTGGCACCGGCATCGTGCATCTCCTTCATGCCGCGCGCCCCGTCGTCGCCCATGCCGGTCATGATAATGCCAAGCGCGTTGGCGCCGGCAAACTTGGCAACCGAGCGGAACAACACATCGACCGACGGTTTGTGGCGATTGATCAGCGGTCCGTCGGCAACATCGACGACGTACTGGGCACCGTTGCGTTTCAGCATCATGTGCCGCCCGCCCGGGGCAATCAGGGCCAGACCGGGCAACACGCGGTCGCCGTTGCGGGCTTCGCGGACCTCGATCTGGCAAAGACCATCCAGGCGTTCGGCAAACATCGCGGTGAATTTTTCCGGCATGTGCTGAACGATGACAATGCCTGGCGCAGTTGCCGGCAAGCGGGTGAGTACCGCCTCCAGGGCCTGCGTGCCGCCGGTCGAGGTGCCGATGGCGACGAGCTGGTCGGTGGTCCGTTCAAGTGCCCGGTGGCTACCGGCGCTGAGCATCGCATCGGCCGACAGCTTGGGGCGATTGATCGCCGGGTTGGCACTGGCGCTCAGGGCGCGCAGGTTGGCCCGGGCTGCACTACGCACGGCTTGCACGATATCGTTCGAGGCATCTTCAAGGAAACTCTTCAGGCCGATCTTGGGCTTGGTGATGATCGACACGGCGCCTGCAGCCAGTGCTTCAAAGGTGGCCTGGGCCCCCTTTTCGGCCAGCGACGAGCAGATCACCGTCGGGGTTGGATGCTCGGCCATGATCTTCTTCAGAAAGGTGATGCCGTCCATGCGCGGCATTTCGATGTCGATGACCAGCACATCCGGCCAGCGCACCTTCATCTTCTGCAGGGCAAAGATCGGGTCTGAAGCGACATCAGTGACTTCGATACCCGGGTCGCTGGCCAGTGCTTGCGCGACGACCTGGCGGACCAGTGCCGAGTCGTCGACAATCATCACCTTGATCTTGTCAGCCATGCGCATTCCTGATCTCGGCGTCGGCGCCTTGTGGGAAGGCGAGCCAGACGTCGCCGCTCCATACGTCGAAATGCAGTTTTCGCCGGCCGCTGCCGCCAACGTGTTCGACCATCAGCGCGATATGGTTGGCGGCGAGCAGTTGCCGGCCAAGCGCCACGTTGCGCGGACCGATATCCATCTGCTTGCCGGTGGGGCCGGTCAGCATGTTGGCGCCCCCGAACAATTTGGCCTGGTACTCGCCGGGTCTGGTTCCCGCTGCCGCCACGTGCTGCAGGAACAGTTCGAAGGCTTCGCTGCCGAAACGACCATCCAGTGCGGCATTGGGTGGCCGTTTGCGCTCGGTCAGCATGTAATGGCACATGCCGCCGATGCGCTTCCGGGGATGCCACAGAGTAATCGAGACGCAGGAGCCGAGCAGGGTCGAGATCCGCGTATTGCTCTCGCCGAAGTGAAACTCCCCGGGATTGAGAAAGACTTCATGCAACTCGCTCGGCGCTGCGCTCATGGCTTGCGGTAGATGGTCGGCATCACTGCATCGACCCGGTCGGTAATGCCATTGAGTGTTTCAGAGTGTCCGATGATCAGGTGACCGCCCGATTTCAAGCGGGGCAGCAGATTGTGCACTACCTTGGCCTTGGTCGGCGGGTCGAAGTAGATCATCACGTTGCGTAGAAAGATCACCTCGAATTCGCCGATATCGGCATCGATCGGATTCATCAGGTTGATCTGGTAGAACTTGGTTTTCTTGCGGAGTTCCGATGCGATCAGGAAAGTACCAGCCTGTGAGCGGACGCCTTTCAGGCAATACTTTGTCATGTAGCCGGGCGGGATGCCCTCGGTGCGGGCCAGAGAATAATGCCCGGTCGCCGCCTTGGCCAGCACCTGCGTACTGATGTCCGAACCGACAATTTCCCAGGGCGTGTTGGGCAAGTGGTCGGCGAGCACCATGGCCAGTGTATAGACCTCCTCGCCACTCGAACTGGCGGCGCTCCACACGCGGAAGGTCGATGGGCTGCTCCGCTTGCGGATGATTTCGTCGCGCAAAAAGGCGAAGTGCTTGGGCTCACGGAAGAAATAGGTTTCGTTGGTGGTCAGCAGGTCGACCATCGTCTGCAACTCTTCAGGGTGATCGCCGGTGGCCAGCATGCGGTAATACTGCGAGAAGGTGTCGAGTTCGTACACCTTCAGACGGCGGGTCAGGCGGCCGACCAAAAGGACTTTCTTGGCCTCGCTGAGGCTGATCCCGGCGATCTTGTAGATCAATCGCTGGAAGAGCGCGAATTCCTGGTCGGTGATGGCGTAGGTCGCTGCCATTAGAACAGCTCGATCTTCTTCTCGGTGGACTTCGGTTTCTGGGCGAGCGTGTCGGCGTAGCTCTTTTCTTCGCGAGCGATCGTTTCTGCCGTCGCCATATTGGTCACCATGCGCCGACAGAAGGCATCGCCGGTCGTCGGCAGGAAGAGCACCTTGCGCGACCATGGGCCGAGAAAGTCGGAAGCGAGCAGAGGAATGCCTTCGCGATCCAGCCACTCCTTGGTGAACTCTGCGTTGCGCAACCCGATGCTCATTGACGGCCCGGAGGTATTGATAATCGTACCGCCACCGAAAGCCTTGGCCTGCAGGCGCAGCTTTTTGGCGCCACGCTGGAGCAGCGCATTGAGCAGGGCTTCCATGGCATAGGCGCCGGAAAGCAGCGAATCGACATCGTCGTTGCTACCGCGCCGAATGTTGGGCAGCATGAAATGATTCAGCCCCCCAACCCGCGCTTGCGGATCGAACAGGCAAACGGCGACGCAGGAGCCAAGCAGCGTCGCCAGCGGCCGTTCAGGTTCGATCGCCCAGGCCCCGGGATGGATGGTCCGGGCCAGGCGTTCGATCTCCAGTGAAGGGAGTTTGCTGTAATCCATGCGCTAGACTGCTTTGGCTATGGCGATAGCGGCCAGGTCAGTGCGCTCCCGGTGGGGTAGCCGCATCGGCCGCCCCACCATCGGCTGCCGTCAGCATGGCAATTTCCTCGATGGAAAGTACGTTGTCGATGTTGAGCAGGATGACGAATTTGCCATTGACCTTGCCCATGCCGAAAATGAAATCGGCTCGAATCTTGGCGCCAAACGACGGTGGCGGTTCGATTTCGCTGCCCGGAATTTCCAGCACCTCGGACACCGCATCGACAATGATCCCGATATCGTGGCGTGCATCTTCGTCTGGCACCTCGACAATGACGATGCAGGTCCGTCGCCCAACCGCAGTTGGCTGACCGTTGAAGCGGGCAGCCAGATCGATGACCGGCACGACGCTGCCGCGCAGGTTGATGACGCCGCGAATGAAGGTCGGCATCATCGGAATTTCAGTCAGGTTGCCGTACTCGATGATTTCCTTGACGTTGAGAATGCCGAGACCGAACATCTCGCCGCCCAGGGAAAAGGTCAGGTACTGGGCTGGAGCCTCGGCTACCGTGGCAACAGCAGCATTTTTGTTGGCTTGCACGAGTGATCCCATGATGACTCCTCAATAACGCTCGAAGTCACCCTCGTTGATCTGAACCGCTGCCGTCCGGGTTGCGACGCGCGGTTTGGCGCCCCCTGCCGAACTACGGCTGGGCGGGGCGAAATTCTGGGCGCTACGCCGCTGGCCATCGTCGAGTTGGAAGAAGGTCATGGTCTGCTGCAGTTGCTCGGCCTGCGAACCAAGTTCCTCGGCGGTTGCGGCGAGCTCTTCGGAAGCCGATGCGTTCTGCTGGGTGGCCTGGTTCAACTGCCCCATCGCACCATTGATCTGGGCCACACCGGACGATTGCTCAGCCGACGCGGCAGCAATTTCCTGAACCAGATCGGACGTCTTGCGAATCGACGGCACCATCTCGACCAGCAGCGTGCCGGCCCGTTCGGCCTGCTTGACGGACGACGACGCCAGGCCACCGATTTCCTGAGCGGCGACTTGCGAGCGTTCGGCCAGCTTGCGAACCTCGGCGGCGACCACCGCGAAGCCCTTGCCATGATCGCCGGCACGGGCCGCTTCGATGGCAGCGTTGAGAGCCAGCAGGTTGGTCTGGTAGGCGATGTCGTCGATGATGCCAATTTTGTCGGCAATGCTCTTCATCGCTTCCACTGTCTGCATGACCGCCTCGCCGCCATCGGAGGCTTCGGCGGCGGCCTTCGAGGCCATGCCGTCGGTGACCTTGGCGTTTTCGGTGTTCTGCGAAATGGATGCAGTCATCTGCTCCATGGACGATGTCGTTTCCTCGACCGAAGCCGCCTGCTCGCTGGAGGACTGCGACAGCGACTGGGCGGTGGCCGAGACCTGGCCGGCGGCGTTGGTCAGGTTGTCGGCCGCAGTGCGCACTTCGCCGATGATCTGCGTCAGCTTGCCGATCATGTTCTGCATGGCGGCCATCAGGTGGCCGATTTCGTCCTGACTATCCGACTCCAGTTTTACGGTCAGGTCGCCTTCGGACAGCGCCGTGGCCGCCCTGACCGCCTCATTGATCGGACGGGTGATACTGCGCGTCACCCACCAGGCAAAGCCAGCGGCAATCAGAATGGCGCCAATGGCCATGGCGAGGATCAATTGCTTGGCGTTGTTGACCATTTCCTCGGCATTCTTGCCTTCCTTCTCCATCAGGGCGGACTGGAAGGTGATCACTTCGTTGACGGCGGCGATGTAGTCGCCTTGCGACTTGCGCACCTTGGTAATGAGCAGCTCGACCGCCTCGTCCTTCTTGCCCGCTTTCAGGAGTTCAAGCACTGCCTCCTGGTCTACGAGGTAAGGCTTGCGGGCATCGGTAGCCTTGGCCAGAATTTTTTTCCCTTCCTCACTGGTGATCAGCTTGTCGAGTTTGGCAAAGCTCTCGGTAATCTTTTTCCGCGCATCGGCAATACGGTCCAGTTCCTTGCTCACATCTTCCGGGCGTTTGACCAGTGCGGCGTTGCGTATGGCACGGGCAACGAGATTGATGTTGTCGACAATGTCATTGGCGATGACGGTTTTCGGGAATTTGTTGTTGACCATGTCGTTGATCGACTCGTTCAACGTGCCGAGGCGGGTGTAGGAAATGACGGAAATGGTCGTCAGCAGGATCAGGACGAACCCGAATCCCAAGCCAAGGCGAATGCCAATCTTTAGGTTTTTGAACATGATCTACCTCTTCTCGGTACGGCGATGAATTAAATGTCGGGGGTGGACAGGGAAGTCTGGGGCCGCGCGGCCGGCAGCAATTTTTGGGCTTCAGCCTGAGTGACCGCATGAATCAGGGCGGCAACGTCGAGAATCAGCGCGACTTCGCCGCTGCCCAGGATGGTCGAACCGCCAATGCCGCGCAGGTGCCGGAACATGGCGCCGAGTGGCTTGATGACAGTCTGAAACTCACCCATCAGCTGGTCGACGACGATACCAGCACGTTGCCCGCCAAACTGGACGACGACGATGCTTTCGCGGGGCGGCGGTTCACCTGGCACTTCAAACAGCTCGCGCAAGCGGATGAAGGGTAGCGCTTCGCCGCGCAGGTTGAGGAAATTGCGCTCGGTCAGCTGGTTCTTGAGTTCGATGCATTCGACCACGGTGTCGAGCGGAATGACGTAGGCGGCCTTGCCAACGCCGACCAGGAAACCGTCGATGATGGCCAGCGTCAGCGGCAGGCGGATGGTGAAGGTGGCGCCTTGGCCGTCGACCGAGGCGACATCGACCGCGCCGCGCAGGGCCTGAATGTTGCGACGGACGACATCCATGCCGACGCCGCGCCCGGAGAGGTTGGAGACCTTGTCTACTGTCGAGAAACCCGGTTCGAAGATGAGATTGACGATCTCGCTGTCCGAAAGCGTTTCACCGGGCTGGATGACACCACGTTCCAAGGCCTTGGCGGTGATTTTTTCCTTATTCAGGCCGCCACCATCGTCGGAAATTTCGATGACGATACTGCCCGAGTCGTGAAAGGCGTTGAGCGAGACGCGGCCACAGGCCGGCTTGCCGCGTTCGAGGCGCACGGCGGTCGGTTCTATGCCATGGTCCAGCGAATTGCGGACCAGATGCATCAAGGGGTCACCGATCTTTTCGACCACGGTTTTGTCGAGTTCGGTCTCGGCGCCACTGATGACCAGTTCGATTTCCTTGCCAAGTTCCTTCGAGACGTCCCGGACGACGCGGTTGAAGCGGGTGAAAGTGTCACCGATCTGGACCATGCGCAATTGCAGGGCCGAATCGCGGATGTTTTCGACGAGCCGCGAGAGCACCGAGGTGGCTTCGACCAGATCGCTTTGCTTGCTTTTCTGGGCAAGCAGGTTGGCCGAGGCTCCGGCAATGACCAGTTCGCCGACCAGATCGATCAACTGGTCCAGCTTGTCGGCCTGAACACGGACCAGGCGGGCTTCCTTGGCTTTCTTGTCATTGATCTGGGCCTGCTTGACGACGGCCGCATCGACAATTTCCTTATGCACCACCCTGTGGTCGACGAGGATTTCGCCGAGTTGGGGGCCCGGGGTGCCATTGTCCGGCGATAGATTCTCGGCTGAGGACTTTTGACTCAGCAGGCCTTGGTCGAGCTCGCCCTGGGTCAAAGCGCCGCAGCGAACCAGAATTTCGCCGAGCCGCATGGTGTCTTCCGGCAACTCCTGGATGTGCTTGATGTACTCGGACAGTTTGCTGTTCGGCGGCAGGATGCGCAGGTCGCAATCGTCGCGCACGAAATCGAAAACGCGCTCGATGTCGGCCTTCGAACTGCGTGTCTGCAACTGGATTTCAAAGCCGATGTAGCAGGACTCTGGGTCCATCTCGGCCGCTGCCGGCATGGCTTCGCTGATCGTTTCGATGCCGAGAATTTCACCCAGCGTACTCAGGTAGCGGATGAAGGAAAGCGGGTCCATGCCGCCACGCAGCACGTTTTCGCCAAAACGGACGGAGATGTGCCAACTGTCGGTCAGGACGATACCGCCACCGGAGCTTTCGACTTCAACAGTGGCGTCGTGCACGGCCAGCGAGGACGCTTCCGGCGTTGCGGCGGTTTCGCCTTTGCCATCCAGAAAATGTTTGAGCCGCTCCGTCAGCGCATCGCCGCGGGCCTGGCATTCGGCATCCGGTGCCTCGCTTTCGGCAGCCAGCACCTCGATCAGGCTGACCATGTGGTCGCAGCATTCGAGCAGCAGCGTGGCGAGTGGCGGGCTGACCGCCAGTTCATTGTTGCGCAGTGCGTCGAGCAGATTTTCGACCCGATGCGTGAAGGCTTCGATGAAATGGCATTCGATGACGCCGGAGCCTCCCTTGATGGTATGGGCGGCGCGAAAGATGCCGTTGATGTTGTCGTGGTCGTTCGGATTCTGCTCAAGCTGCAACAGCCCGGCTTCCATGTCGGCCAGCTGTTCGCGACTTTCCTGAATGAAGACGCTGGTGATTTCGTCCATGCTGCTTTCTCCGCTGCTCAGGTGGCTTCGTGTGCCGGGATAACCAGCGGATCGCCGAATTCGGCGGCCATGTTGCAGAAGTCGATGACGGAACTGACGGCTTGACTGTGAGCGACGATACGCACGCACTTACCGGTTTTCTGGGCTTCCTTCTTGAGCAGGATGAGCAGTTGCAGGCCGGCGGTATCCATTTCCGACACCTGCGCCAGATTCAGTTCCAGTTCGTTGGTCGCAGCCAGTGCATTGAGGAGCACGGGTTTCAGCTCAAGTGCGTGGTAGATGGTGAGGTCATCGGAGATAACGAGCGGTGGGCTGGATGACATGGTGTCGTTCCCTAGAACAGTTCGATCCGCGATGAGGCCGGGGCCGGGGTTGCTGTCTCGCGTTTGAGTGTGCTCTGGTGGGTCGAACGCTGGCTCTCCATGACATAGCGTGAGTACAGCGCTTCCAGATGCTGGGCGATCGGCTGGTAGGTAAAGGCGGGGTCTTCATAGGCGCGCAGGCGTTCGGCCAGCAATCCGGCGTGTTCGTCGAGTTGCGACAGTGCCTGCACGGCGTGTTCGATCTGTTGCCGGCTGACGTCCTGGAACTGCACGCTGGCCTGAGCTTCCATGAACATGCCAGCCAGTTGCGTGCTGCTTTCCCGAACCTGGACGAGAACGTCGGCTTCGTGGCGCATCAGTTCCTCGTAACTTTGACCCAGTTCATTGAGCTGGCTGGAAAAGAATTCCAGCAGTTCTCGCTCTTTGGCCAGGTTCACATTCGATAGCTTGTCCTGGAATTGCGTTTCGATGTTTTCGGCAACCCCCGAAATACCCCGACTGATCTTGACGACCGCTGCTTCGGTCTCGCCCGACAGTTTGCGTACCTCATCGGCGACGACGGCGAAGCCACGCCCCGCTTCGCCGGCCCGCGCCGCCTCGATGGCTGCATTGAGGGCCAGCAGGTTGGTCTGCCCGGCCACATGCTTGATCAACTGGACCAAGGATTCCAGCGAGCGAGCTTCCTGAACAACTTGCGTGACCCGTACCTGATCCTGATCGGCTTCCTGCAGGCGTTGTTGCACGTAGCCTTCCATCTTGGTCACGATGCTCTGATTCTGGGCAATTCGGGCTTCGGAGTCGTGCACCAGCTGGGCTGTTTCATCGGAGGTCGTATTGACGAAACGATCCAGCTTGGTCACCACCCCATCGATGGTTTGCAGACGTTCGACAATGTCGAAAGCGGCTTTCTCGGTATCGTCGATCACCCGCTTCAGCTGGCCGCGTACCACCTCGTTGAAATCGTGAACCTGCGTCAGTTCGCCGGAGACCTCCTCGGCTACCTTGTGGAAGGTGTCGCGCTTGCTCTCGCCTTTCTCGGCCATATGGCTGAGACCCAGCATGTAATCCCGGAAAAAGGCTTTCGAAACAATACGCTGTCCGATGAAGGCGACCAGGACGATGAACAGTGTTCCCAGAGCATCGGCAGCCGGCGCCGGCGCGAAGGTGCGATGAAAAATATCGTGAAAGAAGAAGACGGCGCTTGCCGCGCCGAACGCAACCATGGCGGCAACGATCAACTCTCGGCGCAGAAGTTTCGAGAAGTCCATGGTGTCAGCGAACAACCAGCTTGATGGTATTGAGCAACTCATCGGCCGTCGCCGGCTTGACTATCCAGCCGGAGGCACCAGCTGCCTTGGCTTCCATTTTGCGGGACTGCTGGGACTCGGTGGTCAGGAACAGGATGGGCACAAACTTGTACGCAGGCATCTTGCGAACCTCCTTGATCAGATCGATCCCGTTCATCCCTGGCATATTGAGATCGGTGATCAGCAGGTCGATCTTGATGCCGGATTGCAATTTGCGTATTGCCTCTTCGGCGCTCGCAGCCTTCTCGGTGGCATAGCCTGCCTTGGCGAGAATATTGGAAATACTGAGGAGGATGGTGGCCGAATCATCGACGAGAAAAATTGTTTTCATGACTTTAGAATTTGATATATTTGCACTAAATGATAATTAGATTTAGTCACTTCGGATAGCTTTTATATAGTCGGCGTTGACCCACATCAATAAAACAAGATGAATTTTCTTGGCATCAACCAGCCAAAAACAATGACCGCTTCCGAAAACTGATCGGCTCCCTACCTGCCGGTGAGGCCCCCGTTCCAGGCAAGTTATCACGAGGGGGCCGGCGCGAATACACCTTTCTCTCACTTGCCGATCGGCGTTCCGATCAACATGAGAAGGGCATTTGATGTGCTCAGCCGATAGATTTGAGCACCAAGTGTGGAAAGGCTTGTTCTGCTAGCGTCCGCGCAACGGCTTGAGCAGATCGGACAAGCCGTTGTGGTCGATCTCCTGCATCAGGGCCAGCAGCCGGCCGATCTGGCCCGGTGGAAACCCCTTGCGGGCGAACCAATTGAGGTAATTGCCGGGCAAGTCGGCGATCAGCGTGCCCTTGTGCTTGCCAAAAGGCATGGCCACGGTTACCAGGCGTTGCAAGTCTTCGGGATTCATTGGCTAGGGGTTTCAGGCGAAGCTGCCATTGTGCCAAAACTCAGCCGTGGAAAATCATCCACAAGGCGGTGGCCAGCAACATCAGCGAAAAAGCAACGCGCAGTTGCCGCTCAGGCAGGCGATGGGCAATGCGCACGCCGTAGGAAACGGTCAGCGCGCCACCCAGCGCGAGTAGCAGGCCCATCTGCCAGTCGACAAGCCCGGCGCTCGAAAAGGTCAGCAGGGCGACGATTGAACTGGGCATGACCAGGGCGATGGCAAAACCTTGCGCCATCGCCTGCGTCTGCCGGAAGAAGGTAACCAGAATGGGCGGCGTGATCATGCCGCCACCAATGCTGATCAGGCCCTGACAGGTGCCGCCGACCAGCCCGACCAGCGGAATCAGCCGTTCTGGCAACGAAAACAACCAGCGCGAGCGCCCGGCGCGCAAGGACCACAGGCTGTGGATGGCCAGCCAGAGCAGGAAGGCGCCGAAATAGCGACGCAGTTCGCTGGAGGCCAACCCACTGGCGTAATGGGCCGTCAAGGTCGTCGCCGTCACGGCACACAGCACGAGCAAGGCAGTACGCAGTTTCGGCAACGGCTGGCGCTGGGTATAACGCCACAGGGAAATACTCAGGTTCGGGACCATCATGACCAGCGCCGTGCCTTGCGCCAGCTTCTGGTCCATGCCGAACAGCCCAGTCATCACCGGAATGGCGATGATGCCGCCGCCAATCCCGAAGATGCCGCCGGCCAGCCCCAGGGCAGCACCGATCAGAAACGGCAAGACAAGGCTCAGGGCAAGAATCACGGACGGACTCGAAAAAGTAGCGGGCCATGATACTGCTTTGCTGAAAGGGGAAAATATCGCTAAATTAACTCCATTCGTTAATTTAAATTACCAATAAACCCATGAGTTCCGAACTGGCTTTCTTCAGTCTGCTCGTTCAGCAAGGCAGTCTGGCCCGGGCCGCCCGCGAGCTTGGCCTGACCGGCCCGGCGGTCAGCCGTCGCCTCACCCAGCTTGAGCAACGACTCGGCGTTCGCCTGCTGGCCCGCACGACGCGTCGAATGAGCCTGACGCCGGAAGGTGAGTTGTACCTGGCCGAAAGCCGCCGCATCCTCGGCGAAATCGAGGCACTGGAACAAGCCCTGAACCGGACCCGGGCCGAGCCGCGCGGCCTGCTGCGCATCCATGCCACCTTCGGTTTCGGTCGCCGGCAACTGGCCCCGGCGGTCTCGGAATTTGTCCACCTGCATCCGGCGGTCGAGATCCAACTCACGTTGAGCGACCAGCCAGTCACACCCGGTGAGCAGGGATTCGACATTGCCATCCGCTTCGGCGAGCCACCGGAGGCTCGCGTCGTTGCCCGCAAGATTGCCTCCAACCAGCGCTACCTGTTTGCCTCGCCGGCTTACCTGGCCAGATGCGGCCAGCCGCTGACGCTGGATGAACTCGTCAACCACGACTGCATCGTCATCCGCGAAGGTACTGGTGCCTTTGGCACGTGGACGCTGTGTTCACGCAAGCAATGCCGGAATATCAAGGTCAGTGGCAAGTTGAGCAGCAATCACGGTGAAGTCGCCGTCGATTGGGCGCTCGACGGGCACGGCATTCTGCTCCGCTCACTGTGGGACACCGCCACCGACCTGCGGGCGGGTCGCCTGGTTCGTGTGCTGCCCGAATGGTCCGGCAGCCCGGCCGACATCTACGCGCTTTACCCGCAGCGCCTGAACCTGTCGGCCAAGGTGCGAGTGTTTCTCGATTTCCTGACGGAGCGCTTCGCCGCCTACCGCAGCGCCACCGACAGCGAGGCCGAACTCCCCTGGTAGCTCGATGTCAGCGGGAAGCCCGCCAAAGGGGATAGAGGCCGAGCAAACCAAGCAGCGGCCCGGGCAACAGGAGCCAGGCGATGCTCGTGCCCCAGCAGCCAATCCAGGCGGTACCAAGCTGGATCGACACCATGGTGATGGCAAAGCCGATCGAGTTCTGGAAAGCCAGCGCGCTGCCGACAATCTCCGGTGGGCAGGCGCGGGCCGAAAGCGCCGAGAAATGCGGTGAGTCGGCCACCACGCTGGCGCCCCAGAGCAGCAGCAAGGCGATCCTTGCCCAGTCCGGCCAATCGCCAATCAACGGGAACAAGGCACAGCAGAAGGCCGAAACAGCCAATGCCGTTGCCGCCACGCGGGCACTGCCGATACGCTGGCTCCACCAGCCGCCGAACAGGCATCCGAGGGCGCCGATGCCGATGATCGCAAAGGCCAGCCCGGAAAGCTCACGGCTCCCCGGTTCCGCCAGTCGGCTCAGGATGACCAACGCCGGCGTCAGCGTCCAGAAGGCGTACAACTCCCACTGGTGGCCGAAATAGCCCAGTGCCGAGGCCCGGAATTCGCGCACCGAGAAGGCATAGAACACCCGGCCAAGCCGCAGCGGTGGTACGCCATGCCGACGCTTCAGATGGGGCCCGTCCCCAAGCCAGGAAATCATTGCGGCGGCAACCAGCGCCAGCCCGGAGGAGATGAGGATAGTCGCCTGCCACGACCACCCCGCGCCGGCCAGTCGAATGCCATGCGGCAAGGCAGTGCCCAGCGTCAGCATGCCGACCAGTTGGGCCAGCGCAGCACCGGCGCGCTCGGGCACCCAGCTGACCACCAGTTTCATGCCCAGCGGGTAGACGCCAGCCAGACAGAAGCCGACCGCAAAGCGCAGGGGAATGGCCGTGCCCATGCCATCGGCCAGCAGGGCAAAGGCGGCATTGCCCAGGGCGCCCAGCACAGCGCAGACGGCGAAGATTCGGCTCGCCGCGAAGCGGTCGGCCAGCCCGGACACCGCGAAGGTCAGCGTACCGAGGATGAAGCCGAGTTGCACGGCATTGGTCAGTGTGCCGATGTCGGCCGGCGCGATGCCCCAGGCGCGGATCAGATCGTCGGCCGCGCTGTTGGCCGAGAACCACAGCGAGGTGCCGAACAACTGGGCAATGACGATAACGAGGACGGGATTTTGCATGGGTCTGTCGGGAACCGGAATAGCCGCAAGCTTATCGCCGTTTTTCGAATCAGCGCCAGAAAAGGAGTGCGGCGTTTCATGACCGTCGGCCGCAGCCCGATGGAAAGAACAAGCGTCCGGTAGAATCGGCGCTCCTGAAGCTCTTCCCCTGCGCATGACCAAACCTGCCACACCCAACTATCTCGCCGGCTATCCCGCGCACCTGACGGAATCCGTACAGCGCCTGATTGAACAGGATCAGCTCGGGAAAGTGCTGCGCCAGAAATACCCGCAGGTTCATCAGATCCGCACCGACAAGGCGCTGTACGACTACGTTCAGGAGATCAAGAACACCTATCTGCGCAACGCACCACAGCCGAGCAAGGTGGCCTTTGACGGCAAGTTGCAGACCCTGCAAAAGGCGCTCGGCATCCATACCCGGATCTCCCGCGTCCAGGGCGGAAAGCTCAAGACCAAGCGCGAAATCCACGTTGCCAGCCTCTTTCGCGAGATGCCGCCGGAGTTCCTGCGCATGATCGTCGTCCATGAAATTGCCCATCTCAAGGAACCCGAGCACGACAAGGCGTTCTACCAACTGTGCCAGTACATGGAGGCGGAGTATTTCCAGCTGGAGTTCGATCTTCGCGCCTACCTTTGCCTTCTCGCAGCCGGTGGTCCGCCATTGTGGGCGGCCGAGGCTTCCGGGGAAATTGGCTGACATGCACAGGCAACCAAAATCCAAATCTTCTGCGACCAAACGGAGTAGCAAAGCATGCACCCAAGCCTGATCAGATTGCTGCCAATCGCCTTTTTTCTGCTGCTTGGCGGCTGCATGTCGCGGGGCATTCCTCAAGCCAGCGGTAGCGGCGAACAGCCGGTGGCACGGGCGCTGTTGCAGAAGTCAGCAGACGCGCATGGCCTGGCCGCCTTCCGCCAGATCGACGATCTCAGTGTCGGCTATGCCGGCGAGTGGTACGGACTAGTCAGCAAGGTTCAGCCAACGCTGATCGATGCCGATTTTCGCCAGGGCTCGCAAGAGCGCATCATTTTCAAGGGCGGACCACTGATCGGCCAGCGCCACCTCGGCCCCAAGGGCAACAAGCAGGTCATCCGCCGGACAGGCGATGTGCAGGTCTTCTACAACGATGTAGCCGCCACCGACCGGGAGGTGCTGGCGGCCGCCGCGCTGGTCGCCGACGGCTACCGGATGTTCCTGACCGGGCCGTTCTATTTCCTCGACGGTAACCTGAGCCTGGAAGTGGGCGAAGACGAAACCGTTGAAGGCCGCCCGTGCGCGACGCTGGTCGCCGTACGTCGTCCCGGCCACGGCCTGTCGACTGAAGACCGCTACCTGCTGTTCATCGACCAGGAAAACTATCTGCTGCGCCGGATCCGCTTCAGCATGGAAGGGCTGGAATCGACACAGGGCGCCATCGCCGAGGTCGATTTCTTCGACCACAAGGAAATTGCCGGCGTCACCTGGCCAACCCGTTTTTACGAGCGCCTGCGCAAACCCATCCCGAGCCTGCCGGTACATGACTGGCGACTGATCGGGCTGGATGTGAATCGCGGGCTGAGCCAAGCCGACATTGCGGGGCCGAGTTTCTCTGCCAGGGCCGCCGAAGCCGCACGGCCGATCAAATAAGAATTCATGAGCCAACTGACTGAACTGCACGCCGATATCGATTCCCGGGTGGCCAGCATCCGGGAAAACAAGGCCGACTGGCTTTGCGGCAAAGGCTGCGATAGCTGCTGCAAACGACTGGCCGAGGTGCCGCGACTGACCGCGGCCGAATGGGACCTGCTGCGCGAAGGCCTGGCTGGCTTGGCGCCTAATCACCTGCAAGCGATCAGTCGTGAGATTACCGCCGTGGCCAATTCAACGGCCCGCCCCGTCATCTGCCCGCTGCTCGATCGCGCCAGTGGTGCCTGTCCGGTCTATCTGCACCGCCCGGTCGCCTGCCGTACCTATGGTTTTTACATGCAGCGCGACCTTGGGCTATTTTGCCGGGACATCGAAAAGCAGGTGGCCGACGGCACCCTGCCGGACGTGGTCTGGGGCAATCACGATGCCATCGACCGCCGGCTGGCCGGCCTGGGCGAAAGCCGGGCGCTGACGGAGTGGTTTGCGGATTGGAAGCGCGACACCGATCCCTTGGCCCAATAAGGCAGCCCGCCTACAAATCCTCGATACCGGCCCGAATTTCATCGGCCCTGCCCTGCGCCTCAGCCAAGGCCGCCGGGCTCATTCTGGCCAGCTGGCGATAGACCATGCCCAGCCTTGGGTTGGCCGCCAAGCGTTCGCCATTGCGCACGAAAAAGTCCCAGTACAGCGCATTGAACGGGCAGGCCCGCTCACCGACCCGCGCCTTTTTGTCGTAATGGCAGCCCTTGCAGTAATCACTCATGCGATCGATGTAGGCGGCGCTTGAGACGTAGGGCTTGGTGGCAAGCCTTCCACCATCGGCAAACTGACTCATGCCGACGGTATTGGGCAGCTCGACCCATTCAAAGGCATCGATATACACGCCGAGATACCAGCCATGGACCGCTGCCGGGTTCAGGCCGGCAAGCAGCGCGAAGTTGCCGATGACCATCAGGCGCTGAATGTGGTGGGCGTAGGCGTGTTCCAGCGACTGGCCGATGGCGTGCGCCAGACAACGCATTTTCGTTTGGCCGGTCCAGAACCATGAGGGCAGCGGCATCTGGTGATCGAAGTAGTTCTGCGCCTCATAGCCGGGCATGTTGGCCCAATAAACACCGCGCACGTATTCCCGCCAGCCGAGAATCTGCCGGATGAAACCTTCCGCCGCCGCCAGCAGCACACGGCCGGATTCATAAGCAGCGGCCGCCTTGGCGACGACCTCGCGTGGATTGAGCATCTTGGTATTGAGCGCGAAGGAAAGCAGCGAGTGGAAAAGGCGCCAGGCGCGAAACGTCAGCGCATCCTGAAAATCGCCAAAATGCGGTAGCGCTTCAACGATGAAATCATCGAGCTGCTGCAAGGCTTCGGCCCGGTTCAGCGGCCATCGGAAGCACTGCGCGCTCGGTTCGCCAAAGCTGGCGACGCCGGCTTGCTGGATGCTCTGCCAGAGCGCCGAATGATCGTGCTCGCCGCGCCAGTCGGCCGGCTCGCGCGGCAGACCTGGCCAGGGCTTGCGGTTGTCGTGATCGAAATTCCACTGTCCGCCCACCGGCTTGCCGGGGCCGGCCATCAGCACGCCGTGGCGAACCCGCATCTGGCGGTAGAAATGCTCCATCAACCATTGCTTGCGCTCGGCGAACATCTGCGCGGCTTCGTCGCGCCGGCTATAAAAATGCTCGCTATCGACCATCCTGCCTGGAATGGCGAGCTGGGCGGCGTAGTCAGCGAGTTGCCGGTCAAGCCGCCATTCGTCAGGCGCCTGATACTCGAAGGTGGTGGCTGAATAGTGGGCGATCAGCGCATCCAGATTGCCTGGCAGCGACTGGCGATTGGCCGGGTCGTCGATCGACAGGTAATGCACGCGATGACCAGCCTGCTCCAGTTGCCGGGCGAAGTCGCGCATGGCAGCGAAGATGGCGATGATTTTCTGGGCGTGGTGCAGGACGTAATCGGTTTCCTGACGGACCTCCATCAGCACGTAAACCACGCGGTCATCAGGCGCCGAAAACCAACCATGTTCCGGATTGAGCTGGTCGCCAAGGATGAGGCGAAGCGTGGTCATGATTTTCCCTGGCGAT
>JAGTRV010000303.1 GCA_018262245.1 Pseudomonadota bacterium
GTAGGCGGTGATCTTCATGTAGTACATGGGGATCTCGCGCTTTTCGATCAGCGCGCCGGAACGCCAGCCGCGGCCGTCGATGACCTGCTCGTTGGCCAGAACGGTGTGATCGACCGGGTCCCAGTTCACGGTGCCGAGTTTCTTGTAGACCAGGCCCTTTTCATAAAGGCGGGTGAACAGCCATTGCTCCCAGCGGTAGTACTCAGGGGTGCAGGTGGCGAACTCGCGTTCCCAGTCGATGGCAAAGCCGAGCGACTTGAGCTGCTGGCGCATGTAGTCGATGTTGGAATAGGTCCACCCGGCTGGCGGCACGTTGTTCTGCAGCGCGGCATTCTCGGCCGGCATGCCGAAGGCGTCCCAGCCCATCGGCTGCAGCACGTTGTAGCCCTGCATCTTGTGGAAACGCGACAGCACGTCGCCGATCGTGTAGTTGCGGACGTGGCCCATGTGCAGTTTCCCGGACGGATACGGGAACATCGACAGGCAGTAGTACTTGGGTTTCGTGGCGTCTTCGACGGCGCGGGCGGCGCCGGTCTTGTCCCAGTGTTGCTGGGCGGCGCGCTCAATGTCGGCCGGGGTGTATTTGTCCTGCATGGGCATGGCGGAATTCATTCGCTGAAAATCGGAGATTAACCGCGGATTATACCGGTTCAGCTCAGGCGATTAGCCGATGGCCGCAAATACGGTGCGTGGCCGATAGGTTTCGGCTGTTCTGGTGCAAGTTCGCCGTTGGCGACGGGCGAATGCGCGAAGCGCTGGGGGGATTGCGGGGTGTTGTGACCGGGAGGGGCGCGATTGCGGAGCCTGCACGCTCCGCAATCGCCGGGTATCACGCTAGCGGCGCCCGGTCACGCTGCTTTTTTTTGGCCGTACATGTCTCCGAATGTATTCTGCCAGCAGCGGTAAGCGTTCTTTGCCGCCATCAGCGAGAGCAGGGACATCCGGGTCTGGTGACGCCACATCCACGACATTTGCGGGGCCGGGCTCAGGCTGTAGGACGGCGTGTTGCCGACTTCGTCTTCGACGATGGACAGGAAACGCTCGACGGACAGGCCCCAGAACTCGGAACCTTCGGCCTTGCCGGTCAGGTACTCGGCTTCGCTGACGGCGCGACGCCAGAGCTTGAGGGCCAGTTCATCGCTGATTCCAGCCTTGCGGGCGATCCAGGGGAGGATCTTGGGTGCATTCATGCTGTTCATGCTGTTACTCCTTCTACTGGTAGCGGTAGCTACTTATGCATTACGACTGCCTTGTGGGCAAAAAGTTTTGTGCACTGCAATATATTTTTTGCCAAGTATACTTGTGCGCACTTTTGCAGTGTGTAAAAAACTGTCGGCTTGTATTTGTTGCGTTGCACAATAGCAACAAATTGGTCCGACCAATTTCCCGCGCTGCTTTTTTTGGCGTTCATTCTACGCCTTTAGTAATAACTTTATGTGAAGTAATTCATGTCCGATCTGCTCGCCAATCTGAATTCCCCCCAGTTGCAGGCGGTTACCCTGCCGCCCGTCCATGCATTGATTCTCGCCGGGGCAGGGAGCGGCAAGACTCGTGTGCTGACGACACGCATTGCGTGGCTGATTTCGACCGGCCAGGTCGGGCCGCATGGGGTTCTGGCGGTGACCTTCACCAACAAGGCGGCCAAGGAAATGACGGCACGCCTGTCTTCGCTGGTGCCAATCAATGTGCGCGGCATGTGGATCGGCACCTTCCATGGCCTGTGTAATCGCTTGCTGCGGGCGCATTTTCGCGAGGCCGGATTGCCCCAGACCTTCCAGATTCTCGATTCGGCTGACCAATTGGCCATGGTCAAGCGCTTGCTGAAGAACCTGAATATCGACGACGAAAAATATCCGCCACGCGAGTTGTGCCATTTCATCAACGCCCATAAGGAACAGGGTGTGCGTGCCGCACAGGCCGAGGCTTACGACAACTACACGCAAAAGCGCGTCGAGATCTATGCTGAGTACGAGAATCAGTGCAATCGCGAGGGGGTGTGTGACTTTGCCGAACTGCTGCTGCGCTGCTACGAATTGCTGCAGCGCAACGAACCTTTGCGGGCGCATTATCAGCAGCGTTTCCGGCAGATTCTGGTCGATGAATTCCAGGATACGAACGTGTTGCAGTACGCCTGGCTGAAATTGTTGGCTGGCGGCGGGGCGCATATCTTTGCGGTCGGCGACGACGACCAGTCGATCTACCGTTTCCGGGGCGCCGAGGTGGGTAACATGCGCGAGTTCGAGCGTGATTACGCCGGTGCCAACGTGATTCGCCTGGAGCAGAACTACCGCTCGCACGGCAACATCCTGGCTGCCGCCAACGCCATCATCAAGAATAACCGCGAGCGTCTGGGCAAGAACCTGTGGACCGATGCCGGTGACGGTGAGCCGATCCGCGCGTTCGAGGCGTATTCGGATCTCGACGAAGCGCGTTTCATTGTCGAGGAAATTCGCGAGCTGGTCCGCGATGGCAATTCGCCGACGCAAATTGCCATTCTTTACCGTTCGAATGCCCAGTCGCGGGTGCTGGAGCACGAGCTGTTCACCAAGGGCGTGCCGTACAAGGTCTATGGCGGCCTGCGCTTCTTCGAGCGCCAGGAAATCAAGCATGCGCTGGCCTATCTGCGCCTGTTGGGCAATCAGGACGACGACACGGCCTTCCTGCGCGTCGTCAATTTCCCGACCCGCGGCATCGGCGCCCGTTCGCTGGAAAACCTGCAGGCGACGGCGCACCAGATCAATTCCAGCCTCTATAACGCTGCGGCATCCCTGACCGGCAAGGCAGGGCAGACGGTGGGCGCCTTTGTCCGCCTGATCGAGACCTTGCGTCAGGAAACGGCCAATCTGCCCTTGCCTGAGATCATCGAACATGTCGTCGAAAAGTCCGGACTGGCCCAGCATTACCGGGTCGAGAAGGAAGGGCAGGAGCGGCTGGAAAACCTTGATGAACTGATCAATGCGGCAGCTACCTTTGTCGATGACGAGGGGGCCATCGGCGAAGGCGGGGCGCTGGCGTCCTTCCTGGCGCATGCCTCGCTGGAAGCGGGTGAGCACCAGGCCGGCGAAGGGCAGGAGGCGGTGCAGCTGATGTCGGTGCATGCGGCCAAGGGCCTGGAGTTCGATGTGGTGTTTATCAGCGGCCTCGAACAGGGCTTGTTCCCGCACGAGAACTCGGTCAACGAGGGCAAGGACGGGCTGGAGGAGGAGCGCCGGCTGATGTATGTCGCCGTGACGCGGGCCCGCCAGCGGCTTTATGTGTCTTGTGCGCAGACCCGCATGCTGCATGGCCAGACGCGCTACTGCGTGCCGTCGAGCTTCCTTGACGAAATCCCGGAAGGCCTGATGCGCAAGCTGAACAAGAAGGCA
>JAGTRV010000304.1 GCA_018262245.1 Pseudomonadota bacterium
CGCATGGTGTTGATGTAACGGGCCAGTTCGCGCAGCCGTTCGCGCGATGCCTGCAAGTCTTCCTGCTGGCGAACCTGCTCGGTAATGTTGATGCCGACGCCGACCACCGCCGGCCGGCCACGGAAATCCAGGCTGGAGCCGTGCACTTCGAGGTGCACCAAGCTACCGTTCTTGTGCACACCCCGGGTCGTGAAACGGATGCTCGGCCGCTCGCCGCTGACCCGCAAATGATAGTTGCCGACCACCTGCTGCAGGCAATCCGGCGCCACCAGATCCTTCAGGTGCATGCCTGTCAGTTCCTCGGCGGTGTAGCCGAACATGCCGGCAAAGGTGGCGTTGGAATACTGGAAGACCTCGTCCTGGATCACGTACATGCCGGCCAGGGACTGCTCGACCAGCCCACGAAAGGGGATTTCCTCCATCGTTTCGTCATCCATCGCCTCGCCTCGCTCTGTCATCATCCGCCAACCCGTATTACAAGCCCTTCATCCGGCGCGCACAAGGCAGGCCGACCAAAGACCGGCAAAAAAAGAGGGGGAAACCTCCCCCCTCGAAAGCGATGCCGGCAAAAGCGCCCTTCACTTTTGCCCCACCCGCAGAGTGATCCTGGCAGTAACAGCGCGAGAGTTTTCGCGCTGCACCAGCCCTTAATCGAACAAATCGTTGCCGATATCCTTGATCGCCAGATCGCGGGCCATCACGGTCTGCGCCCAGGCTTCGGCCTGCGGCAGCATCTGGTCGGCGTAGAAACGGGCGGTGGCAATCTTGTTGCGATAGAAGCGCGGATCGCCCTCGCCCTGGTCGAGGCGTGCTGCGGCAGCCAGCGCCGCCGTGCCCATCATCCAGCCGCCACAGACGGCGACGGCGATGTTCAGATAGGGCACGGCTGCGGTCAACACTCCGGAAACGGCATTTTTCGTGTTGGCGGCCAGCCATTCACTGACCTCTCGCCACGCCTTCAAGGCAGCGTTGAGGCGCTGGCCGATGGCTTGCAGTTCCGGCTTGCCGGAGTCAGTGAGCGCCTTGGCGGTGGCGTAGACTTCAGCGAAGACGACCTTGGCAGTAGCGCCCTGGTCGCGCATCAGTTTGCGGAAGATCAGGTCGTTGGCCTGGATGCCGGTCGTCCCTTCGTAAATCGTCGTGATCCGCGAATCGCGCCAGTGCTGGGCAGCGCCGGTTTCCTCGATGAAGCCCATGCCGCCGTGAATCTGGATGCCAAGCGAAGTGACGTCGATGCCCATTTCGGTCCCGCCGCCCTTGACGATGGGGATCAGGAACTCGGCCAGGAACAGGTCGCGCTTTTTCTGCTCGGGGTCGGTCCCGGCATGCGCCCGGTCGAGCAGGCCGGCCGTGTAGTAGGTGATGGCCCGGCAGGCCTCGATGCGCGACTTCATCAGCATCAGCATGCGGCGGATATCCGGGTGATGCTCCAGGGTGACCAGCGCCTCGCCGGTCACCGCATCGCGCCCCTGCTTGCGTTCGCGGGCATAGCCCAGGGCCTGCTGGTAGGAACGTTCGCCGACGGCGATACCCTGCAGGCCGACGCCGAGGCGGGCTTCGTTCATCATGATGAACATGTACTCCAGGCCGCGGTTGGCCTCGCCCAGCAGGTAGCCAACGGCACCGCCGTGATCGCCGAAAGCCATGACGCAGGTCGGACTAGCGTGGATGCCGAGCTTGTGTTCGATCGAGACGCAGTGGGCGTCGTTGCGCTCGCCGAGCAAGCCATCGGCGTTCACCAGGAACTTGGGAACCAGGAATAGCGAAATCCCCTTCACCCCGGCCGGTGCATCCGGCAGGCGGGCCAGCACGAGATGGACGATGTTGTCCGTCATGTCGTGGTCGCCGTAGGTAATGAAGATTTTCTGGCCGAAGACGCGGTAGCTGCCGTCAGCCTGCGGCTCGGCCCGACTGCGCAGCAGCGCCAGGTCGGAACCGGCCTGCGGCTCGGTCAGGTTCATCGTGCCGGTCCACTCGCCGGTGATCATCTTTTCCAGATAGATCGCCTTCAGTTCGTCGCTGGCACAGGTCAGCAGCGCCGCAACGGCGCCGCCAGTCAGCATCGGGCCGAGCGAGAAGGACAGGTTGGCCGAAGCCGCCATTTCCTTGATGGCGATGCCGAAGGTTTCCGGCAAGCCCTGGCCGCCGAACTCGACCGGCGAGGCCAGCCCGTTCCAGCCGCCATCGCAGAAGGCCTTGTAGGCTTGTTTCCAGCCATCGGGCGTGATCACACCATCGGGACCGAGCTTGCAGCCCTGGGTATCGCCAATGCGGTTGAGCGGCGCCAGCACCTCGCCGGTGAAACGGGCCGCCTCTTCCAGGATGGCATCGGCCATATCCGGCGTCGCTTCCTCGTAGCCCGGCAGACTGGCAATCTCGGCCAGGCCGACGATCTCGTCCATCACAAATCGCATATCCCGGACGGGTGCTTTGTAATCGCTCATGCTGTTATCTCCTTTTATTTTTTGGTTCAAATACGTTCAAAAATGCCGGCGGCGCCCATGCCGGTGCCGATGCACATGCTGACCAGGCCGTACTTGCCGCCGCTGCGGCGCATGCCGTGCAGCAAGGTTGCGGTGCGGATGGCGCCGGTGGCGCCGAGCGGATGGCCCAGCGCGATGGCGCCGCCGAGCGGATTGATGCGTTCCGGATCGAGGTCGAGGTGCTTGATCACAGCCAGCGCCTGCGCCGCAAAAGCCTCATTGAGTTCGATCCAGTCGAGCTCCTGCTGGCGGATGCCGACCTGCTGCAAGACCTTGGGAATCGCCACGATCGGGCCGACGCCCATGATCTCCGGCGCCACCCCGCCGACCGCATAGCCGGCAAAGCGGGCGAGCGGCGTCAGGTTGTATTCCTTCAAGACCTTCTCCGAAACCAGCATCACGGCGCCGGCCCCATCCGACATCTGCGAGGCATTACCGGCCGTCACCGAGCCCTTGGCGTGGAAAACGGTGCGCAGCTTGGCGAGCTTCTCGACCGAGATGTCGGCCCGCGCCCCTTCGTCGTTTTCCGGGGTGCGCAGACGCTGGCGGATCTCGCCGCTGTTCAGGTCGGGCAGGTAATCGCAGACGGTGTAGCGTGAAATTTCCGCCCTGAAATGGCCGGCGGCAATCGCCGCGCAGGCCTTGCGATGCGAGGCTTCGGCGAAGGCATCCTGTTCGTCGCGGCTGATCTGCCATTGCTCGGCGACCCGTTCGGCGGTCAGGCCCATGCCGTAGGCGATGCCGAGGTTTTCGTCGGCACCAAACAGCGCCGGGTTCGGCATGACCTTGTTGCCCATGATGTTGGACATGGCGCTCATCGACTCGGTACCGGCCGCGATCATCACGTCGGCCAGGCCGAGGCGGATCTGGTTGGCGGCATCGTGGTGATGCCCGGTACCGTATCCGGCAGGCCGGCCAGCAAGGCGCCGATGCGGGCGATGTTCATGCCCTGCTCGGCTTCGGGAATGGCGCAGCCAACGATGACATCGCCGATGCGGGCCGGATCGACGCCCGGCACCTGGCCGACCACGGCACGGATGACGTGGGCCAGCATGTCGTCCGGCCGCACGTTCTTGAACATGCCGTTGCGCTTGGCCACCGGCAGACGGGTGGCAGCGACGATATAGGCATCCTGGATCTGTTTGCTCATTGCTTGTCTCTCTTCGCGAATCAGTTGCGGAGTACCTTGCCGGTATCGAGCATGTGCTTGATCCGGGCCTGGGTTTCGGGGTTCTTCAGCAGCTGGACGAACAGCCGGCGCTCGACGCCGAGCAGCCATGCCTCGTCGACCAGGCTGCCGGCATCGATCTCGCCGCCGCACAGGGCGACCGCCGCCGCGCGGGCGACCTGGTAGTCGTAGGCCGAAATCATGCCACCGTCCCGCATATTGACCAGCGTCATCTCCAGCGTCGCAACGCCGGCCCGGCCGGCGACCGGAATGCCGCGCGCCATCTGTTTCGGCGCATAACCGGCCTCGGCCAGGGCGCGCGCTTCGCGGATGGCGACGTAAAGCAGTTCATCGGGATGGAACAGCACGGTATCGCTGGCCTGGGCAAAGCCGTAACCGACCGCCTCCTGCGCGCTCTTCGAAACCTTGGCCGTGGCGATGTTCATGAACACCGGCTGCAGGAAAGCCAGCAACTCGTTCGGCGTCGCTGTCCGGCTGGCCCATTCGGCCGCCTGCAGCGCGAACTCTTTGCAGCCACCGCCGGCCGGAATCAGGCCGACGCCGGCTTCGACCAGACCGACATAGCTTTCCAGTGCCAGCACCCGGCGCGCCGCATGCATCGCAAACTCGCAACCGCCACCCAGAGCCATGCCCTGAACTGCCGCGACCACCGGGACCTGGGCGTACTTGATGGCGAGCGCCGCGCGCTGGAAGGCTTCGACATACGTTTCGAGCAGCGCGAAA
>JAGTRV010000305.1 GCA_018262245.1 Pseudomonadota bacterium
AAGAGGCAGAGGCCATCCCCATCCCACCAGAGCAGTTTGACCAGGTCACCACGTCGTCCGCGAAAGACGAAGACGTGACCGGCAAAGGGATCGGTGGCGAGTTGCTCCTGAACGATGCTGGCCAGGCCATCAAAACCACGGCGCATGTCGGTCACGCCGGCGGCGAGCCAGATCCGGGTGCCGCTGGGCAGGCCAATCATCGCTGACGCAATTCCGTGAGAACCAGTCGTAGCGTCTCGGCGTCTGGGCGACCTTCAATGCGGATTCGAGTATGTCCGATCTCAAGCGTCAGGCAACCCGTGTCGGCCGAACGGTTGGGTGCCGACAATTGATCGCTGACCATCGACGGTGCGATGGTCACCGGCAACAGCGTCGGCTTCGATTCAGGGAGCAGGCCTTCCCGGTAGGCTTTGCGCCAAAGAAAGACCTGGTTGGCATTGACGCCGTGTTGGCGCGCGATCCGCGCGACCGAGGCGCCCGGCTTCAGGGTCTCTTCAACGATCGAGCGCTTCAGCGCCAGTGGGTGATGCTGGTAAGCGCCGCGCCGTTTCGCAGCAATGACAGCCTCGGTATTTGTGTCCATAAATCCCTTTGTGGGCACAAATTTGAGATGCCCGCCCAAGGGCTATCTTCGTTCAGCGACATCCCGGCGGAAAGACGGTGACTGCCGGACGGTTACTGAGCGCCAACTGCTGCAAGCTGATCAGGTTTCACAAGAGGTGACCGACACGATGTTTCCAGACGGTTTCTCTGCAGCGCGATTTGTCGAAGTCGTCGAAACAGGTGAGGTTTGGAAGCGCTTGGATCAACTATTTGAACAGCCATCGGCATTATAGGTGTCCACAAATCCGGTCGCCGAAGCGGGCAGTAGCAATGAATAGCCCCTGGACGGGCATCTCAAATTTGTGCCCACATAGGGATTTATGGACACAAACTCAAAGGCAGTCATTGTCTCGAAACGACGAGGCTCCTACCGCCACCACCCGCTGGCGCTGAAGCGATCGATCGTTGCAGAGACCCTGCAACCCGGTGCCTCGGTTGCACGGATCGCCCGCCAACACGGCATCAACGCCAACCAGGTCTTTCTCTGGCGCAAAGCCTACCGGGAAGGCCTGCTCCCCGAATCGGGGTCCGCGCTGCTGCCAGTTACCGTCACGCCGTCGATGGCCGCCGATCGATTGCCGACACCAAGGTGTCCGGCCGACACGGGTTGCCTGACGATTGACTTCGGGCAAATTCGCGTGCGCATCGAAGGCCGCCCCGACGCCGGGGTGCTGCGACTGGTTCTTGCCGAGTTGCAGCGGCGATGATCGGTCTGCCCCATGGCACCCGGATCTGGCTCGCCGCCGGCGTCACCGACATGCGTCGTGGCTTCGATGGCCTGGCCAGCATTGTTCAGGAGCAACTCGCCGCCGATCCCTTTGCCGGTCACGTCTTCGTCTTTCGCGGCCGGCGTGGTGATCTGGTCAAACTGCTCTGGTGGGATGGGGATGGCCTCTGCCTCTTCGCCAAGCGCCTGGAGCGCGGCCGCTTCATCTGGCCACAGGCCAGCGAAGGCTCGGTTCATCTCTCCGGCGCTCAGTTGTCGATGCTTCTGGAAGGCATCGACTGGCGTCGGCCGAGTCGCCCCTGGCAGCCTGAACGGGCGGCGTAAAAAAACCTGAAATCCCTGGCTGGCGGGGCTGTTCACCGGTCAACGATTCGCGTAAACTTTCGGCATGAACAGCGCCACACTGCCCCGCGACACCCCGAGCTTGCAAGCCATGGTGGTTGCCCAGCAGGCAGAAATCGAGCATCTCAAGCTGATCATCGCCAAGCTGCGTCGGATGCAGTTTGGCCAGAGTTCAGAGAAGATCGACGAGATGGTCGGGCAACTCGAACTGGCGCTGGAAGAACTCGAAACCGGCAAGGCGGAACGGGCTGGCCTCACGGAAATCGTCCTGGCAGCAGAAGCCCCCAGCAAACCGGTGCGCAAACCGCTGCCGGATCACTTGCCGCGCGACACCGTGGTTCATGCGCCTGAGCAGTCCTGCTGCCCGGACTGCGGCGGTCATCTCAAGCCATTGGGTGAGGATGTTTCCGAAGTGCTCGACTATGTGCCCGCCAGTTTCCGGGTCATTCGCCATGTTCGGCCGAAGCTGGCCTGCGGCCGCTGCGACACCATCGTTCAGGCCCCGGCGGCCAGCCGGCCGATTGCCCGAGGCATGGCCGGGTCCGGCTTGCTCGCCCATGTGCTGGTGGCCAAATACTGCGATCACCTGCCGCTTTACCGGCAGAGCGGCATCTATGCCCGGGAAGGCGTTGATCTGGAACGCTCGACCCTGGCCGACTGGGTGGGGCAATGTTCAGCGCTGCTGCGTCCATTGGTTGAACGGCTGCGTCATCACGTGCTGGGCGGCGAGAAGCTTCATGCCGACGATACGCCAGTACCGGTCCTCGCGCCGGGCGATGGCAAGACCAAGACCGGGCGGCTGTGGACCTATGTCCGGGATGATCGGCCGGCAGGGAATGACACCCCGCCTGCGGTTTGGTTTGCTTACTCCCCGAATCGCAAGGGCGAGCATCCGCAAACCCACCTGAAATCTTTCAAGGGCATTCTGCAAGCCGATGCCTTTGCCGGCTTCGATGCCTTGTATGCCCAGGGTGACATTCTGGAAGCCGCGTGCTGGGCCCATGCCCGTCGCAAGTTCTTCGAGATTCACCAGGCCCAGGGCTCACCGATTGCGGCCGAGGCGCTCAAGCGGATCGCGGCCTTGTATGCCATTGAGAGCACCGTGCGTGGCAAACCCCCCGACATCCGACTCAAGGGGCGGGAACAGGTCAAGCGCATCCTCGATGAATTCCATACCTGGCTGCTCGACACCCGACGACAGCTCTCGAAGAAATCCGGCCTGGCGGATGCCATCGGCTATGCCTTGAACCATTGGCAGGCACTGATCCGTTATGCCTCGGATGGGCGCATCGAGATCGACAACAATGCGGCGGAACGGGCATTGCGCGCAGTGGCGCTTGGCCGAAAGAACTTCCTGTTTGCCGGTTCGGATGCCGGCGGTGATCGTGCCGCCGCGATTTACAGCCTGGTCGGTTCGGCGAAACTCAATGGCCTCGACCCGGAAGCTTATCTGCGCTTCGTCATCGAACGAATTGCCGACTACCGAATCAGCGAACTCGACGACCTGCTGCCTTGGCATGTCGCCGAGCACATCGCCAAGACCGCGCAGCTCGCTGCCGCTGCCTGATTCCGGTTAGCTCGGCAAGACGGTCGTGGCCGGACGGTTACACAAGAAGGCAAAGGATGCATAAAGGTCAGCGCGACTTGGTAATCGCCGCCTAAAAGCCATTCCCACGGT
>JAGTRV010000306.1 GCA_018262245.1 Pseudomonadota bacterium
GTTAGAATGCGACCATCGCGATGTCGCGAAATTGACTTCCTCAGGACTCATGAATCCATGCAGAAACTCTCGGAAAACGTACTCGGATTGGGCATCAGCATTGCGCTTGGCCTGGTGATCTCGTCGGGGATCGTGAGCTATACGATCAACCGCATTTCCAACAACAAGCAGTCGGTGATGGTTAAAGGCCTGGCCGAGAAACCGGTCAGTGCCGATCAGGCGCGCTGGGAGATCGTCGTGCGCGGTTCGGGCAAGACGCTGCCTGATGCCTTCGCCGCCTTGCGCGCCAATCGCCCCGTCGTGCAGGCTTTTTTGCGCGAGCAAGGGTTTGCCGACGAGCAGCTGACTATCGGACGCGAAACGTTCGAAACGCGGTATCGCATGGACAAGGAAGGACGCCCGACGCGGGACGTCACGGAATATGTTGCCAGTCAAACGGTGCTGCTCGGCAGCAACGACGTCAAACGGGTGGAAAAGGCGGTCGGGCAGATCGTGTCGCTTCAGGAAAAGGGTTTGGCGCTGGACGTGATGAATCCGGAATATCTGGTCAGCACGCTGGAGAAGGTCAAGATGTCGCTGATCGCCGATGCCACACGCAACGCCCATGACCGCGCCAGCGAGTTTGCCAAAACTGGCGAAGCCAGCGTTGGCGCGATGAAATCGGCCAATCAGGGTGCGTTCTACATCCTGCCGGCCCAGGGCGGCAGCAACGACAGCGAATACGGCGGCACCTACGACAAGAGCACCATCGATAAGCTGGCACGGGTCGTCGTTACTGTGGAGTATGGACTGACCCAGTAACCGTTTTGGCGTTTACAAGTCCTCTCAGGCGGCGATCGGGAGGGCATTCTGTGGCATCATCCGAAAGCCGTTTCGTGGAAACCTGCCTTTGGACAATCAGGGTTTGGCTGGCGTCTGGTACAGGTCGGGAAACTGCTTTTGCAGTTGTGCCAACTTGGGCAGGTCGTTGTAAACGATGTACGGCTGGTCCGGATGCAGCGCCAGATAATTCTGGTGGTAGGCTTCCGCCGGGTAGAAGGCCTTCAGTGGCGTCAGCTGGGTCACGATGGGCGTCGAATAGGCGCGCGCCGTCGTGAGTTGCTGGATCATGCTCTGCGCGGTCTTCTGCTGCTCGGCGTCGGTAAAAAAGATCGCCGATCGGTATTGGCTGCCGACGTCCGGCCCCTGGCGGTTGAGTTCGGTCGGATCGTGTGCCACCCTGAAGAAGACCTGCAACAGTTGTGGATAACTGATCTGCGCCGGATTGAATTTCACGCGCACCGCTTCGGCGTGCCCGGTGTTGCCCTCGCTGACTTTCTCGTACTGCGCGGTACTGGCGTTGCCGCCGGCGTAGCCGGATTCCACTTCGGCGACGCCCTTGACGTGCTTGAATACGGCGTCCACGCCCCAGAAACAGCCGCCGGCAAAAACGGCAGTCTGCAAGCCTGATGTCGCCGTCGACGACGGGCCGGTTGTGGGCATCGGCGAGGTGCTTTGCGCGGCCCAGGCCGACATCATTGCAGCAAAACCGACGGCGGCAAGCACCGCCCGTAGCCTTGTCTTTGTCAGAAAGGATGATTCATGCATGCTGGATTCTCCTTGTTCAATTATTCGGGGGGCGACTATTGATCCGGAAGACTGATGTTGAAGTCCGTTCGCCCTGAGCCTGTCGAAGGGTGAGCGGGCTTCTGCGGGCTCAGTCCGAACGGGGTAACGCACCACCGTTCCGTATCAATAGACGGCGAGGTTTTGCCGAGGTGGGTGGACGCTCCTTGGACAACACCCCGCCGATCTGGATCAGTTCTTCTTCATGTCATCCTTGCCCATATCGTCCTTCTTCATCATGCCCTTGTCTTTGCCCATGGCATCTTTCTTCATCTTTTTTTCGGCCATGCAGTCCTTGCTCATGGCGTCCTTCTCGCAGTCCTTGGACATGGCCTCCTTCTTCATGCCGTCGCCCATGGCGTCTTTCTTCATCGCGTCGGCGGCGAAAGCCGAGCCTCCGGCCAGCAGCAAGCCGAGGGAAACAATTGTCGAGGCCAGGGTTGTCGCAAGATTCGCTGCTTTCATGGTGAGCTCCTTTGGTGTGGATCAGTAAGTGGCAGGATTGCCAAGCTTTCAGGGCGTTGAGTCGAGGGGTGATGTCGTGCTCAACTGCCGCCGAACCAGTTGTACCCCTGGTCTTCCCAGTAGCCCCCGGGGTAAGTATTGGTGACGAAAATCGCCTGGATGTGCTTCGGGTTCTTGTAGCCCAGCTTGGTCGGCATGCGCAGCTTCATCGGAAAGCCGTACTTCGTCGGCAGCGGCCGGCTGTCGTAGGTCAGCGTCAGCAACGTTTGCGGATGCAGCGCCGTCGGCATGTCGATGCTGGTGTAGTAGTCGTCGGCACATTTGAAGCCGACGTATTTCGCCGACAGGTCGGCACCGATCCGGCGCAAGAAGTCAGCGAAAGGCACGCCGCCCCATTTGCCGATCGCACTCCAGCCTTCAACGCAGATATGGCGGGTCACCTGGTCGGTTTGCGGCAGGGCGCGCAGTTCGGCCAGCGACCATTTCTTGCGGTCGGCGACCAGTCCGGTGATCTCCAGCTGATAGCCGGCTTCATCGACGACTGGGGCTTCGTCTTCGCCATAGAAGGCGTTGAACGGGAAGGGGCGGGTGATCATCGAATCCGGATAGGTTGGTGCCAGCCGGTTGGGATCGAACAGCCAGGCTTGCGCCTTGTCGTTGAAGCGTGACATGGCCATCAAGGCGGTCTCGACGCTATTTTCATCAACCAGAGAACAGCCGCTGAGCAGCGACAGTCCGCCGAGCGTCAGGGAGCGTTGCAGGAAAGCGCGGCGTGCTGGCTGTTCGACATGCCGGCTGACTTCCGTGCGCGCGTCCTTGAGGATGATGTCCTTGTTTCCGACCAGCCATGGCGAGTGTTTCATAGTCGTCCCCTAGCGTCCGCGAAGCATGGCAAGTAGTGTGCGCGGCACCAGGGCCACCATCACCAGATGAATGGCGACGAACGCAACCAGCGCGCTCATGGCCAGAAAATGAACCCGTCGTGCGCCTTCGTAGCCGCCGATCAATTCGCGCAGGATGGGAAACTGCACTGACTTCCACAGCACCAGGCCGGAGAGCACCAGCACGATCACATCGGCGATCACGAAGAGATAGGCGGCACGCTGCACCATGTTGTAGTGCCTCAGATCGTCGTGCGACAAACGGCCTTTCAAGGCGGAAAACAGATCGGCGACGAAAGCGCGCGGCGACAAGGGGAAAAATTTCCGCCACAGGCGCCGGGTGAACAGGTTGTAACCGAGATAGACCAGGCCGTTGCCGACCAGCA
>JAGTRV010000307.1 GCA_018262245.1 Pseudomonadota bacterium
GGCCGAGTACGTCGCGACGATGGAATAGGGCCCGGCGCCCGCACAAGGAAAGGGTCGCAGATGCGGCCTTTCTGTTGGGTGAAGCGCGGCTCAGGTCAGCATGTCGGCCCAGATGTTTTTCGCCCAGCCGAGCGCCAACCTGCCTTCGATCTCATTGCGCGCCGCCGAGACGCCGCCGGCACCCTTGACCGGCTGCATCGTCCTGGTCACCCGATCGTAAGTGTGCACCGAGGCGACGTGGACCGCCTGCCTGGCGTCGACAAAGCTGTAACAGGTGTTCATGACCAGCGGCGTCTGGCTCGGCTCGCTGCCGGACAGCAGGTTGAGGATGGCGGCCGCCGCCAGCTTGGCTTGCTGGTTTGCCATGTGGCCAGACTTGGGCATGGCCGGCGCCGGGAAGACGGCGTCGCCGATGACATGCACGCCCGGCGTACCGTTGACTTCCATCGACAGCCAGTCGATGTCCACCCAGCGCTTGTTGATCAGCTTGAACCCCGACCTGGACGTGATGTCACCGGCGCGTTGCGGCGGGATCACGTTCAGCACGTCGGCCTTGAACTTGTCGAACTCGAGCACTGCCGTGTTGGTGGCGGCATCGACTTCCTTGACCTCGCTGTTGTTGCGGTACTCGATGGTGTCCTTGTAGAGGTCGGCCCACGCCGTGGTGAACAGCGCCTTCTTGGACTGGACGTCCTCGTTGGCATCGAGAATGACGACCCTGGACTTCGGCTTGGCCTTCTTGAAGTAGTCGGCGACCAGGCAGGCGCGTTCGTAGGGTCCGGGCGGGCAGCGATAGGGCGCCCTGGGGATGGAAATGGCAAAGACGCCGCCGTCCTTCATCGATTCCAGCTGCTTGCGCAGGGCGAAGGTCTGCGGGCCGGCCTTCCAGGCATGCAGGATCCTGCCCTGCGCCTCGGCGCTGGCGAGGCCGCCGATCTGGTCGAACATGAAATCGACGCCTGGCGACAGCACGAGGCGGTCGTAGCTCATGCTGCCGCCGGCTTTCAGGGAAATCGCCTTTTTTACTGCGTCGACCGCGACGACGTCGTCCTGGACGACGCGCACGCCCCACCTGTTCTTCAGGCCGTCGTAGCTGACGGTGATGTCTTCCATGGTCTTGGTGCCGCCGATGACCAGGTTGGAAATCGGACAGGAGATGAAGGTCGGGTTGCGCTCGATCAGCGTCACCTGGACACTGCCCTCGCTCCACATGCGCAGGTACTTGGCCATCGTCGCGCCGCCGTAACCGCCGCCGACCACGACCACGTGGCCGCTCGGCTTGCCGCCGCCGGCACAGCCGTGGAGTGAGGCCATGGCACCGGCTGCCGCGCCGGCCTTCAGGAAGTCACGTCGTTTTATGAGCATCATGGTGCCGTCCCCTTGCTCTGCGCGGCGAAATGGGTGGCAATCAGCGCCAGTTGCTCGTCCGTGTAGCCCTTCGCGATCTGGTGCATGACCGAGGCTGGTTTGGCGCCACTCTTGAAGTCGGCCAGCTTCTGCAGAGCCTTGGCCTTGTCCATGCCGGCCAGGTCGTCGAGTCCGGAACCCGGCAGCGCCCTGCCGTGGGTGCCGTGGCAGTTCGCGCAGGTGGCGGCCAGGTTACGGGCCAGGTTGGGGTCGGCAGCCTGGGCGGTGCCGGCAAAGGCCAGCAGCCAGAGCGCTGCCGCAGGGGTAGACGGTTTCATCGGGTCATCTCCTCCGTTGAGCAAGGGCGGATTCAAGCGGTAATGCACCCGGATTCAGCCGCACTTTGTGACTGTACTCCTCGTTGACCGTCACCAGGCAGACGAGACCCCGTGCCCGCCGGAGGCAGGCGAGATTTGTCCTCCAGGCCCGAGTTTTGACCAACTTGAAGGGGTTCGATACCCGTTCTATACTGAGCCTTGCGAGAGGTATATCAGTCTGCAATAATGTATCCAAAAAAGCTGGCTAGTAGATAAGAAACGGGAGGAGATCTTTTGAGAATGAATGTCGTGCTGTCTGGCAGCATGTTGCATGTTCATTCTGCCTTTTCCTTGCCCGGTTCGTTTGTTGGTGTCTTCGACTTGCGCCATATTTGCGTGCGCCAACTGCAAGAATAAGGAAAAGCAAACGATGGCTGATACACAAAACGATTCCAGCGCCCCTGGCCCGGAAAATGCCGAAACCGGTTTGCTCGCTCGCCTGAAAAGGCCGCCGAGATGTTCGATGCTGCGCATGATCGTCATCGGCGTGTTGGGCGGCATCGCCATCTGGGGCGCCCTCAACATGGGTATGGAGTACACGAACCGCTCGGAGTTCTGTTTGTCCTGCCACGAGATGACGATTCCCTTCGAGGAGTTGAAGACGACGGTTCATTACAAGAACCGCAGCGGCACTACCGTGCAATGTGCCGACTGTCATGTCGCCAGCAGCAAGACACCGACCGACTACCTCTTCAAGTCTTTCCAGAAGCTCGTAGCCGCCCGCGACATCATCGGCCATATCAAGGGCACCGTGGATACGCCCGAGAAATTCGAAGCGTATCGCCTGACCATGGCCAAGCGTGTCTGGGAGCGCATGGAGGAAAGGGACTCCAAGGAATGTCGCAACTGCCACGACTTCAAGACCATGGATCCGGAAAAGCAGAAGGATCGCTCGGTCGTCAAGCACGAAGGTGCGATCGAGGACGGCAAGACTTGCATCGACTGTCATAAGGGTCTCGCCCACAAGCCTGTTCATCAACAACTCGAACAGGAACAGAGCGCCGCCAGAACGGCAGGCTAATAGAATTGCGTCTATTATTTGAAAATAATCAATTCAATGTCAGGAGTTGGTCAATGAAGAAGATCGTTTTGGCTGTAATGGGGGTCATGGTTGGCGCTGGCGCGAATGCCGGGGCGCCCGACTGGAGCAAGGTTCCCGAGCGCAAGGTCAAGCTGTTTTACCCTGGCCAGTCGAGCCTCGAATGGGTCATGAACAAGGCCGACCACTCGGCCGTGCCCGACATCGTCGACAAGAAGCGTTCCTGCGCGAAGTGCCACGAAGGCGATGCCAACGAGATCGGCGACAAGATCGTCGCCGGCAAGCCGGTCGGCAGTTCCAAAGCCTCGCTGGAGCCGAAACCGCCTGCCGGCAAGGCGGGCTGGATTCCCGTCAGCTTCAAGGCCGCGCACGATGGCGAGAAGATCTACTTCCGCTTCGAGTGGGTACCGCCGAAGAACAGCGACGTCAAGATGGACAAGAAGAATGAAGTCAAGCTGGCGATGATGTTCGACGGCGGCGGCACGGTCGAGGGCGCCGATCTGAACGGTTGCTGGGGTACCTGCCACAGCGACCTGCGCGGCATGAAGGATGCCAAGGAC
>JAGTRV010000126.1 GCA_018262245.1 Pseudomonadota bacterium
CGAGAAGAAGTTCTGCACGGCCAGTGCCAGCATCTGGGTCAGGTAGCTCATCGTCGCTTCGCCGCCATAACCTTGCCAGTTGGTATTGGTGGCAAAGCTGATCGCGGTGTTGAAAGCTGAATCCGGGCTGACCGCCGGGAAAGCCTGCGGATTGAGCGGCAGATCGGCCTGCAGGCGTTGCAAGGCATAAACGGTCAAGGCGCCGAGCACGTTAAAGAGCAAAATGGCGAAGGCGTATTTCAGCCAGCCCATTTCCTCGTCCGGACGGATGCCGCACAGACGATAAATCGGGCTTTCGATCTTGCCGGCCAGACGGAAGCGGCCTTCCATCACGTTGGCGATGTAAGTCCCCAGGGGCTTGACGGTCAACAACAGGACGACAAGAAAAATCCCGAGCAGAATCCAGGCATGGTTGCTCATGAGAAGTCCTCCGGATTGAGTAGCGCTGCGATCAGATAGACCAGCAGACCGGCGGCGACCACGCCGCTAAGAACGAAAAGCCAGGTCATTTGGCACCCCCCAGCCGGGCACAGCCGGCGGCGAGACCGAGCATCAGGGCAAAGAACAGCCCGATACCGGCGAGATAGACGAGATCCATATGTACACCCCATGTTGGTATTGCGACATGGTCATACTAGGAAATGCTCTATTAAAATTTTCGAGAAATATGAGGGGGAAAATATAAAGAAACGGTAAAAATCCGTTTCAAATCCATGTGCTGGGACTTTCGATCCTCGGCCCATTCCTTATGAGCGGCTGCTTCACCGCCCAAACCGCAGTCGCCGCCCTTGCTGGTTGGATTGCCGGTTTAACCGGACAGCAAACAGAGGGCAGACTCCCGAGACCGGCGGCTTTATGATCATAAAGCCGCCATTGCGCTTGCAAACATCATCAGTCCGTTGTGGGCACCTTGCAGACCATCCGGTTTCGCTATGGAAGGCCCCCGACGACCTTCTCCGCGGCAATGGGCGTTCCACACTACATTCCGGATAGCCTTTTATTTGTGGGCGATTTTTCCAGTGGATTCCGGGGTCAGCAGCACTCTTCCTCGATCTGCAGCAACAATCTCAGCGCGTCGCTGTCGTTCCATTGTTCGAAAAATTCGCGGAACTGGTTGATGTTGGAATGAATCAGGAACAGGTCGTCGGGTTTGGCGGCAGCGCTGCCAGCCCGCTTTTTGGCGAAATATTCCCAGAAGGCAGTGCTACGGCCCGGGATGCTCAGTTGCCGGTCGAGATGTTCCATGAGTCGGCGGGCATTGCCGGTGCAGTCGATGTTCTGAAAGCTGACGTAGCGGTCGGTCTTGCGGCAAGCGCAGTCTTGAGGCATGGCGTTCTCCTGAAAGTTGTCTGAAACAACTTTAGCTGGCACCGCGCGCTGCTGTCCGTCGGCTGGCCGACGTTTTGGCTCAGGGAACGGGACTGCTGCGTGCCTTCAAGCTATCGAGCGATGGGACGAGCAGGCTGCGTCGGCTTTGGCGCTGCAGCACACCCTCGCGCTCCCACTGGTTGATCAGCGAGGACACGCTCTGCCGCGTCGTGCCGAGCAGGCTGGCGATGTCCTGCATGCTGAAATCGAGCGGTACCAGCCAGCCGTGTTCCAGCCGATGGCCGCGCCGCTCGGCCAGTTGCCAGAGAAAGCGGGCGAGCCGGGCCGGCACTTCGCGAAAGGCGAGGTCTTCGATGAGGCCGACTGCATTGCTCAGCAGGCGCCCCATGACCCGCATCATGGCTGGCGTTACCGAGGGATCGGTGGCCAGCTTGCGGGCGAATGTCGGCGTATCGATCAGCCAGATGCTGCTCGGGACAACGGCTTCGACATAGGTCGGCGTGTGGGTCGTGTAGATGTCGCCGGCCTCAAGAAAACTCAGGTTGAGTTCCCGGTTGTCGCCGGCCAGATAAACGCGTAAACGCCCGGAATGGACCATCAGCACCTGGTTGTGAGGGGATTCCGGCGTCGAGAGCAGGTAGCCTTTGGGCAACTCGCGCAGCGTGAAGCCGGCGAGCAGTGCTTCATGCGCCGTGGCGGCGAGGTCGGGTCTGGCGAGATGGGCGTGAGCGTGCATGGATTGATTCATGCAAGAGCGATGCCCAAGGCCAGATTGTTGATTCCAATGATTTAAATTTTTCTGGTCAGCGCAAATGCCGGTTTTGCGACAGGCCGCGATGGCAAGTCTGACAAAGGGAGGCAACGAATCGTCGAACCAAGCCGGATATCGGCACTCAAAGGCCATATGATTAGTGCAGCCATCTGACTGAAACCGGAGCGATCAAATTTAATGAGCCAAACTCTCTACGACTTCAGCGCCCAGCGCCTGAACGGTGAACCGCAGGACTTCGAAGCTTACCGCAGCAAGGTACTGCTGATTGTGAACACCGCCAGTGAATGCGGCTTCACCCCGCAATATACCGGCCTTGAAGAGCTCTACCGGATGTTCAAGGACCGAGGATTCGTCGTCCTTGGCTTCCCCTGTAACCAGTTTGGCGGACAGGAACCCGGTGACGCCGAGGCCATTGGCCAGTTCTGCCAGACCCGTTTCGATGTCACCTTTCCGCTCTTCGCCAAGGTCGATGTCAACGGCGACAGCGCCCATCCGCTCTACACCTGGCTCAAGCACGAAGCCGCCGGCATCCTCGGCACCGAGGCCATCAAATGGAATTTCACCAAGTTCCTGATCGGCCGTGATGGCAAGGTCGTTCATCGCTATGCCCCGGCCACCCGGCCGGACGAATTGGTCGAAGCGGTCGAAGCCCAACTGTAAGACGCTGCCAGCATTCATCGAACAGATAACCTCTGCCCGGAAAAGGAGTTCGCCATGCACGCTCAACAGCACACCATGAGCAACCTGTTTGCCCAACTCGGCTTGCCCAGTGAACAGGCTGCTGTTGAGAACTTCATCGCCACCCACCGCCCGTTGGAAAATGGTGTTGCCCTCTATCGGGCACCCTTCTGGAGCGCTGCGCAAAGAGCGTTTCTCAAGGAGGAAATCATCGAAGATGCGGACTGGTCGGCCGTGATCGATGAACTCAACGGGCGCCTGAGATAGGCGTTCGCCAATTGATCGCCTGGCGTCGGGCGCTGGCTGCCGGTTAGTTTGTACCGGTGTCCGGCCCCAGCTTGCCGCCCGAAGCCATCACCCGATTGCTCAGCGCCAGCAGCGTTGCTTGCGCCTCGGCGGCGGCTTCCTGCATTTCATTTTCGGTCAAGGGGCGAACCAGCGCTTCCAGTTCGATGCGCTGAATATTCGGACATTTTCCGACAACGCCCTGCAGGATGCTGTCGACCTTTTTTTCACCCAGGCCGAACAGCACTTTTTCCAGTACGAACAGGCGGACGATGATGATGTCCTCCTCGTTCTGCGCCGTCGCCTGCACCGCCTCGATCTCCTTGCGCAGATAGCCGCGCAATTTGAGTGGCGTCACCTCGGCAGGCACCTGCAGGATGGAAGAGCGGAATTGGCCTTGGATCATGGTTGGGCTGGCGTCAGGAAAGCAGCGATTTTCGCAGAAGGGCGGGCGCTGAGAAAGGGGACTGGCTTTCCAGTACGAGCAGAGGGGCAGCGATGATCTCGTCCTCCTTCGAGCGGTGCAGTCTCAGTGCAGGGGTCACGCAATCTTGCACGGAATGAGCGCGTCTTCATCGTACGCATAGACCGCACACATACGGTGATAGCCGTCTGCGATGATGACTTTGCCATGAGCAGGATCCCTGATCAGCAGTAGCGGCGAGAGTCGGGTGTCCGACTCAATCTTGGCGTGATTCTTTTCGACATGCGAGTTGCTGATCCCAAGCAGGGGGAGGCCGGAGGCTCGGAAGATGTCCTTCGCCTTGAACGACGTCATGGCTGCCTTCCTGAGCGTTTCGACTTGAGCGGCCGCGAGCTGTGGATCGAAGATGAGGCACAAGTACGAAAGTGCGGCAGGGTAGTCGTGCTCTTCCGGTTCGGCCAGCCAGATCGGCTGTTTCGTGGGTTTGCTCATCGGTATTCCTCGCTTTTCGTTCCACTATCCACTTTGGTGGTGGACGCTACTCCGTATTATCGCCATTCCTCCTCTTGAGGCTGAACTTTCCTCAATCTTGGCGCAGGTGGCCTTGGAAGTTTGGTGGGGCGAAGCGGGGTCAGGCTTGTTGCGTGCGGTGGTGCCTCGCCAGCAGCCAGGCCAGCGTGCTGCCGACCAAGGGCGTGCCGATGGCAGCGATCAGCAGCATGGGGACGATGCCGGATGCGGCCAGGATGTGGGCGGCGAGGGTGACGCCGAGCGACTGGCCGAGGAAGAAACTGGAGGCGAACAGGGAGACCGCGGTGCCGCGTACGGCGGGGGCCATCTGGGTGGCGTTGGTCTGCAGGGTGTTGTGCAGCATGTAGAAGCCGAGGCCGACAAAATAGCTGGCCGGCAGGGCCCACAGCCAGGTGGTGCCCCAGGCGAGCATCGCCCAGCCGAGCGCGATGAGAATGCCGCCGCCGGTGGCCAGCCCGACTTCGCCGAGGCGGCGGACAAAATGCCGGGCGGCGAGGATGTAGGACAGCCCACCGAGGCCGAAGAAGGCCATGGCGGCGCCGGCCATGGTAAGGCTGAGGCCGAAATGTTCGTGCAGGTAGGAGGGCACGAAGGCCAGGGCACCGAACACCAGCATGCCTTCAAGGAAAACGATGCTCAGGATGACCCGGGCCCACGGTTGGACGAAGACCTGCGCGGCCTGGCCGAGAATGCCCTGGCGGGGGGTATCGGCATGGCGGTGATGGGTGCTCGGATTGGCCCGCGATTCGAGCAGGACGACGGCGCCGATGATCAGGTAGAGCCCGGCCAGGAAGGCGAAGGCCCAGCGCCAGCCGAGCGTGTCGGTGAACACGCCGCCGATGAACTGGCCGCCGATGGCGCCGAGAATCTGCCCGCCCAGGAAGCGGGCGAGCGTGGCCTGCCGTTGTTCGTAGGGCACGGTGTCGCCGATCCACGCCATGGAGAGCGGGATGATGCCGGCCGCCGTGGCGCCGAGCAGCACGCGGGAGATGACCAGCGCATCGAGCGACCAGGCGACGGCCGAGCCAAGGGCGCCCAGCGTGCTGAGCAGGGTGGTCAGGGCGATCAGGCGGTATTTGCCGAGGCGGTCGCCGAGCGGGCCGAACATGGCCTGGGTCAGGCCATAGGCGATGGCGAACGAGGAGATGACCGAGGCGACGGCAGTCGGGCTGGCCGTGAAGCTGCGAGCGAGGTCGGGCAGCATCGGGTCGCACAGCCGCGCTGCCGCCGCGCTGGCGAAGGCGGCGACGGAGAGCAGCATGACAGCGCGGCGGTGTTGGGCTTCCGGAGCTTCGGGCATGGCGTCAGATCGGGCTCAGGGCTGCCAGCATGCGTGGGTGGCGATGTCCAGCGAGCGCAGGCGCAGTTCTGGATCGAAGACATCGCTGACGAACATCATTTCATCGGCGCCGGTGGCGGCGTGCAGATCGCGCAGGCCGTCGCGGACGCGTTGCGGGCCGCCGATGACCGCGGCGCCGAGGAAATCGGCAATGCCCGAATGTTCGCGCGGGTGGAGGCTCTGCAGGAAACCTTCGACCGGCGGCGGCAACGGGCGACGGTCGCCACGCAGGATGCCGAGCACGCGCTGGAAGGTGCTGGTGGCGAGAAATTCGGCTTCGTCGTCGGTCGGCGCCGCGATGAGCGGCACGCCGATGATTACGTAGGGCTTGTCGAGCTTGTCCGACGGCTTGAAGTTGTGCCGATAAAGCTCGATGGCCTGCAGCAGCAGGGCCGGGGCGAAGTGCGAGGCAAAGGCGTAGGGCAGGCCGCGTTCGGCCGCAAGGCGGGCCGAGAACAGGCTGGAACCGAGCAGCCAGATCGGCACTTCGGTACCGGCGCCGGGCACGGCGACGACTTGCTGGTCTGGCTGGCGGGGGGCGAGCAGGCGCTGCAGCTCGGCGACGTCACGCGGGAAGTCGGCTTCGGTTTCGATGCGGTCGCGGCGCAGGGCGCGCATGGTCAGGCCGTCGGTGCCGGGGGCGCGGCCGAGGCCGAGGTCGATGCGGCCGGGGTAAAGCTCGGCCAGCGTGCCGAAGGCTTCGGCGACGACGAGCGGGGCGTGGTTGGGCAGCATGATGCCGCCCGAGCCGACGCGGATGCGCTGGGTGTTGCCGGCGATGTGGCCGACCAGCACGGCGGTGGCTGAACTGGCGATGCCCGGCATGTTGTGGTGTTCAGCCAGCCAGTAGCGGGTGTAGCCGAGCGCTTCGACATGGCGAGCGGTGCGCAGCGAAATGGCCAGCGCATCGGCCACCGTGCCGCCTTCGCGGATGGCGACCAGGTCGAGCATGGAGAGCTTGAGATTGGCGAGCGGGTTCATGTGCGTTCCTTGGGGTGGGTGAGCGCCGGATTGCGCCGGCTGGCCGCCCAGCCAAGCAGCGAGAGCAGGGCGAGGCCGCCGCCGATGAGCAGGATGCCGGCGATCTCGGTGCCCTTGAACGATTCGCCGAACGTGAGGCGCGATGACAGGATGGCGACGACCGGCGTGCCGAGCACCGACAGGCTGGCTTCCCAGGCTGGCACGCGGTCGAGGATATAGATCCACAGCCACCAGCACATCGCCGTGCTGGCCACCGACATGAAGAGCAGGAGGCCGACGTAAGCGGGCGTCCAGTGGGTGGCCGGTTCGGGCACAACGAGGGCGAGCAGGACCAGCGGCACGGCGCCGAGGATCATCTGCCAAGCAGTCAGGGTCAGCAGGTCCACCGGCGTCACGGCGCGCAGGCGCTTGATCAGGATGGTGCCGCTGGCCCAGCACAGGGCGGCCATCAGGCCGAGGAACTTGCTGAACAAGCTGGCGTGCATGTCCCACGGTTCGATGATCAGCAGCAGGCCGGTCAGCGTGCTGGCCGCCGCCAGCCACTGCTTGCCACGCACCCGCTCGCCGAGCAGCGGCCAGGCGAGGAGCAGGGTCCAGATCGGCATGGTGAAGATGAGCACGGCGGTCTTGCCCGGGCCGCCTTCGACCAGCGCCCAGGTCTGGAAGATCATGAAGCCGGCGACCTGGGTCAGGCCAATGCCGAGGGTCTGGAAGGGGGCGACCAGAGTCAGCCGGCGGCCGGTCAGCTTGAGGGCGACGAGCAGCGACAGCGCGCCACCGACGCAGCGTTCAGCGGCAAAGGCGAAGGGCGGTGCGTAGGCCAGGCCCTGTTTGGCGAGCACCCAGGTGTAGCCCCAGGTCAGGGACAGGACGGCGAGGGCGATGGCCGGAAGCCAGCGGCGGTAGGAATTCATGCGGTTCTCTGTGGGCCGCGCCCGGATTTTCCGGTGCGCGGCCTGGGGTTGGGGTTTGTTGTTGTTAGCCGGCCAGCGTCGGGTAGTCGGTGTAACCCTCGGCGCCACCACCATAGAGCTTGTCGGCGCGTAATTCGTTCAACGGCGCACCGTCGCGCAGACGGCGGACGAGGTCGGGCGTGCTGATGAACGGACGGCCAAAGGCGATCAGGTCGGCCTTGCCGTCGGCGACGGTTTGCAGCGCCAGGTCGCGGTCGTAGCCATTATTGAGCATCCAGACACCGGGGTAGGCGCGGTGGAGGGCCGCGTAGTCGAAAGGCTTGCCCTCCGGCGTGCGGGTGCCGCCGGTTTCGCCTTCGATGACATGCAGGTAAGCCAGGCCGAGCGGGGCCAGTTGCTCGACGACATAGCCGTAGAGCGCCTGCGGGTTGCTGTCGAGCGGTGCGGTGAAGGTGGTCATCGGGCTCAGACGGATGCCGGTGCGGCCAGCACCGATTTCGCCGGCAACAGCGCGGGTGACTTCCAGCAACAGGCGGGTGCGGTTCTCGATGCTGCCGCCGTATGGGCCGCTACGGTCATTGACGCTGTCGCGCAGGAACTGCTCGATCAGGTAGGTGTTGGCGGCGTGGATTTCGACCCCGTCGAAGCCGGCGGCGATCGCATTGCGGGCAGCCTTGCGGTAGTCCTCGATCAGCGCCGGGATTTCGTCGTCGCGCAGGGCGCGCGGCTTGGACACCGGGATGAAGCCTTCGCTCGTAAAGGTCGATGCATCGGCCACCTTGTCAGTCGACGACACCGGCACTTCGCCAGCCGGCAGCAGCGAGGTGTGCGAAATTCGGCCGACGTGCCAGAGTTGCAACACGATCTTGCCGCCTTCGGCATGGACAGCCTTGGTTACTGCCTGCCAGGCCGTGACTTGCTCGGCTGACCAGATGCCCGGGGTATCGAGATAGCCCTGGGCGGTCGGGCTGATCGGGCTGGCTTCGGCGACGATCAGGCCGGCCGTGGCGCGCTGGCGGTAGTACTCGACGGTCAGCGGGCCGGGCTTGTTGCCCTCGATGGCGCGGTTGCGCGTCAGCGGTGCCATCACGATGCGGTTGGCAAGGGCGATGTCGCCCATCTGGATTGGATCGAACAAGGTAGTCATACGGTGCTCCTCTGAAGTGGTTGGCTAAATAGACCAGTCGTCTAGTGATTGGGTTCAAAAAATGGCCGCTATGGAGGCGGCCATTGACGTTTGCATGTGCTTAGCGGGACAGCAGTTTTCGGGTGAAGACCATGGCGTTTTCCAGCGCCGCGGTGTCGCGGTGCAACTTGCCAAGCAGGCTGGCGCCCAGCCACATCTGGTACAGCGTCTGGGCGGTCATCTGCGGGTCAAGCGGCGGCACCGAGCCATCGGCAACACCGGCTTCGATGATGCGGGCGATACGCTTGACGATCTGATCGGTGCCGTCGCGCAGGGTGATGCGCATGGCGTCGGAGAGGTCGGACACTTCGCCGGCCAGCTTGACGACCAGACATTTCTGCTCGGCACAGGCCTCGAGTTGCTTGCCCAGCCAGCGCTGCCAGTAGCGTATCAGGCGCTCGTGCCCGGAGGCGGCATCGGCGGCGAACAGTTCGTCGAGATCAGCCAGGTAATG
>JAGTRV010000031.1 GCA_018262245.1 Pseudomonadota bacterium
AGATCGAGCCAACGCCGCAGGCTTTCCGCCTCGTTGGCCGCAACCCCGCCGGAGCCGCGCTGGTAGCTGGTCGCCAGGACCATTTCCGTCGGCCGGTCACCGCTGGCCACCTTGGGGTAGTAGATGGCGACGGCACTATTGTCGGGCAGCGGCGTCTGATGCACGCTGATGCAGGCCGACAGGGTCAGGCTGCCAAGGATGACGGCAAAGATGCGCATCATGACTTCCACCTCGCGGCTTCCTGGCGCGCCCGCTCGATGTCGGGGCGCTTCATGCCCTTTTCCAGGCGGGCGACCTCATCATCCGATGCCGCCAGGACATACCATTTCAGCGCTTCGCCCATGCTGCCGGCCCGTTCGGCCATTTGCCCCAGACGATGCCGGGCCAGCCGGCTCGGCCCGGCTGCGGCAAGATAGAGTTCGCGGGCGGCGGCGCGGTCGGTAACGCCGAGCGGTGGTCCGCCCTTGTCGAGTTGTTCGGCCAGCCACAGCCGATTGCCGAGATGCGATTCGGCCGCCCGGCGGAACCAGGCCAGCGCCTCGTCCGGCGCTGGCGGCGTGCCGCCCCAGCCCTTGGCCAGCATGTCGCCCAGCGCAAATTGGGCATCGCCGTTGCCGGCCTCGGCCGACTTGCGCATCCACAAAGCCGCCTTGTTCATGTCCAGCGGCAGGCCCGACGAACCGTAGCGATAGCTCGACGCCAACTGGTATTGCGCGACACGGCCGCCCTTCTCGGCCGCCGGCACGAACTGTTTGGCGGCCCGTTCGTCGGCCGGCGGGGCCAGCCGGATCGACATGCAGCCGAGACCGACGATGCTCGCCAGCCCGACCAGCAAAGTCAGACGACGCGGCCAGGCGGCCGGATAATGGCGGTCAACGGACATCTTCGCCTTCCTTTTCCCGGCGCTCGCCCATCCAGCTGCGCAAAATCCACCACACCCCGGCCGCCCCCAACAACAGGCTGACCAGGCCGATCGCGGCAATGCCGCCGACCTCTCCCGACGTGCTCCCGAGCACGACGCACAAGCCGCCACCAGCAATGCACAACAGGCCGATACTGATCAGGAACACCCGACCGATCACTTTCAGAATGGCTAACACGCTCAAGCTCTCCTTTCGCTGTCACTGTCCGCCTGCACCTTGCCGGAGGGCCTGAAGGTCAGCCACAGGATGCCGCCGCCGAAGGCCATCACCAGCCCGCCAATCAACGCCGGCACACTCCAGCCGAAGGCCGAGACGCATGTCCCGCCACCCACGATGGCGAGCAGGCCGACAATCAGCACCAGCCCCTTGCCGACGATATCCATCACATCCTTCATTGCGCCCCCTTTTCCGCTGGCCTCAACAAGGCCGGCGGCCATTGCCGCCAGACCACCGGCAGATAGACCGCCAGTCCGATCAGGCACACCCACTGGATGCCTGACAGCCCGAGCGGATAGGCATAGGGAATCGGCTTGATCGCATCGATCAGCAAACGCCAGCCGAGATAGCCGACCAGCATGAGCTTGAACAGCAGCCCGGGCTGCACGGCCAGCCGCTGCCGCATGCTCGCCAGCCCCCACCAGAACAGGCCGGCGAAGACGATTTCGTAGAGCTGGGCCGGATGGCGGGGAATGCCGTCGCCAAAATCGACGGCCCACGGCAGGCCGCTCGGGTTGCCGTGTGTGCCGTCGGCCAGCCCGGCCAGGAAACAGCCGACCCGCCCGATCATCAGGCCGATCAGGACGGGAAAGACGAAGGCATCGCCGGTCGAGTGCGTGATGCCGTTCAGCTTCTTGGCGATCTCGACACCGATCAGCCCGCCAAGCAGGCCGCCGACCATCGACTGCCCGCCGAACAACAGGGCCGGCATTGACCAGTACTGCAGGAACAGATGTGGCATCTCGATCCAGAACACCGCCTTGTTGCCGATTGCCGCGCCGAAGATGCAGCCAACCGCCACGACAAAACCCTCGCCGTGCAGGATGCTCCCGCCCCCGGTCCGCCGCCGGAGCAGCCGGTAATAGGCAGCGCCAAGAGCAAGGGCCAGCATTTCGAAAATGCCGTGGACCAGGGCTGCCTGTTCGTTCGGGATGAGGGTCATGGTGTGCACGTTCATGAGCGCTCCTCAACGGCATTCGCCGCGCAGGGCGAGAACCTTCTCCTGCAGATGCTCGGGCGTCGCCTCCCCGGCCGGGACCGGGGCACCGACATGCAGGGCGATATCGGAAAACGCCCCACGCCGGAATGGTGTCTGCATGGCATGGCCATCGACCCGCGAGAAAAAGCTGCCCCACAGGCCGGACAGCGCCATCGGTATGACCGGCACCGGGTTGACGGCGAGGATGCGGCTGATGCCGGGACGGAAGGGCTGCAGTTCGCCATCGGGCGTGATGTGCCCTTCCGGGAAGATGCCGACCAGATCGCCGTTGGCCAGCGCCTTCGCCACCTCGGTGAAAGCCGCTTCCATCATCACGGGATTTTCCTTGGCCGAGGCAATGGGGATGGCCCCGCAATGGCGGAAGACGAAGCCGAGCAGCGGCATCTTGAAAATTCGATGGTCCATCACGAAGCGGATCGGCCGCGGCGAAGCCCCCATGATGATGACCGCATCGGCAAAGCTGACATGGTTGGCAACCAGCACCGCCGCCCCTTCTTGCGGGATGTTCTCCACCCCGCTCATGCGCAACCGATACACCGCCTTGACCAGCAGCCAGGCAACGAAGCGGAGCAGGAACTCGGGTACCAGCCCGTAGATGTAGATGGCCACCGCCGCGTTGAGCAGCGCCGCGATGCCGAACAGGGCCGGCATCGACAGCCCTTCGCCGAGCATGGCGGCTGCCCCCAGTGCGCCAACCACCATGAACAGCGCATTGAGGATGTTGTTGGCAGCGATGATGCGTGCCCGGTGTTCAGCCGAACTGCGCAGCTGGACCAGCGCGTAAAGCGGCACGATGAAGAAACCGCCGAAGACGCCGAGCATCATCAGGTCGAACAGCACGCGCCAGATGGCCGGGATGCTGAGCAGGGCGAGCAGTTCGTGCGGCGTCGTACCGGGCAGCCCGACCGGCGAAGCGAAGTACAGATCCAGCCCGAACAGGGTCAGACCGATGGAGCCGAAAGGTACCAGGCCAATTTCGACATGCTTGCCGGACATCCGCTCGCAGAGCATGGAACCAAGGCCGATGCCGACCGTGAAGGTGGCGAGCAACAGGGTCACTGCCGACTCGCCGCCGCCGAGCACGAACTTGGCGTATGCCGGGAACTGGGCGAGGAAGAGCGCACCGTAGAGCCAGAACCAGGAAATGCCGAGGATGGACAGGAAGACGGTACGGTTCTGCCGGGCGAAGGCGATGTTGCGCCAGGTTTCGCTGAGCGGATTGAGATTGACCTTCAGTTCCGGCGCAGGGGCTGGCGCGGCGGGAATGCCGCGGCTGGTCAGATAACCGGCAAAGGCAACGACCAGCCCGCCAACGGCGATCCAGGCCGGATGCTCGACTGAACCGGCGAGCAGGCCGCCGGCCAGGGTGCCGATCAGGATGGCAACGAAGGTGCCGGCCTCGATCAGCGCATTGCCGCCGACCAATTCTTCCTCGTGCAGATGTTGCGGGATGATCGCGTACTTGACCGGGCCGAACAGCGTGGAATGGCAGCCGAGCAGGAACAGCGCGCCCATCAGCACGGGCAGGCTGGTCATGAAGAAACCGGCGGCAGCGACGCCCATGATGACCATCTCCAGCACCTTGACCAGCCGGGCCAGCCTGGCCTTGTCGTACTTGTCGGCCAGTTGCCCGGCGGTCGCCGAGAACAGAAAAAAAGGCAGGATGAAGATGCCCGCCGCCAGATTCGCCAGCAGTTCCGGCTTCAGCGTCGTCCAGTGCGCCGCCTGGAAAGTCAGCAGCACGACCAGCGCGTTCTTGAACAGGTTGTCGTTGAAGGCGCCAAGGAACTGGGTGGCAAAGAAGGGCGCGAAGCGCTTCTGTTTAAGGAGTCCGAATTGACCGCTCATGCATGGCTCACAGCAAAAAGGCGGCGGGTATGGAAAACCGCCGGAGAAAAGGAGTGCCCCTGCCAGTTGAGCAGGCGCTTGAGGGTGAAATCGAAGAGCAGCGGATTGTGCTGGCGCAGGATGTCGAGATCGCTGATCGCCGCTTTCGGCAGCAGGCCGGCCCGCGCCAGCGCTGAGGTCGAGGTCAGCGGCACGATGCCGGGCAGCGGGTAGTCGGAACCGTGCAGCAGGCGGTCATGCAGGTCGCTGCGTTCGAGCAAGCTACGGATCAGCGCCGGCTTGCGGTTGCGCTGGGTGATTGCCGAAATGTCGCCATACAGCAGCCCCTTGGCGCGCGGCTCGGTCATCAACTTCAGGAACAGGTCGAAACTGCTGCGGGCCTTGCCGTCGTCGTCGAGATCGTCACCCAGCGAAGCACAATGGGCGACAACGACTTTCACCCCGGCATCAAGCGCCCGGCGCAGGCGCAGCGGGTTGCCGAAGGCTTGCGTATCGCTGCCTTTGACGGCCTTTTCCTCGCCGCAATGGACGATCAGGGGAGAGCCGCTCTCGGCCAGCACGCGGTAGAAGGCATCGCACTTCGCATCGGATGGGTCCATCCCCATCGCGGCGGGCAGCCATTTGACGGCGCGGGCGCCATTGGCGATGGCCAGTTTCAGGTCATCGGCTGCCGTCGCCGGATAAGGATGCAAGGAGGCCACCCACTCGAAACGCGCCGGGAAGTCCCGCGCCAGTTTGGCCGCCCAGGCATTCGGCACGTAAAAGGCCGAATGCTCGGGGTGGGCATCGCCCTTGCCGTCGTGAAAGCGCTCGAAGGCAAAGAGCATGACCTTGAAGCCTTCCGGCATCGCATCGCACAGGTTAAGTAGACGGGCGACATAGGCCTGATCAACCTTGCCCGGCGCATCGTGGGCGCAGCCGGCGTTCATGTAGAACAGGCGCTGGGCGTAATGCAGTGGATGCAGCACCGACGACAGTTGCGGCCCGACCACGATGCCGCTGCCGCCATCGCCAATGCCGGCCAGATGGACATGGCAATCCCACAACTGCGCCGGATCGATGCCGGCCCAGGCCTGTTGCAGCCACGGGCTGTCGATCAGCCCGGCCGGTATGGCGACGCGGCATTTGTTGACCAGCATCGGCTTGGCCGAACTCCAGCCCGCCGCCGACAGCGCCGCGCCACCGGCCAGCAGGCCGATCAGGCGGCGGCGAGAGAGGTCGAACGGTTGCGATCTAAACGCCATGAGTTGCCCCGTGTAAAAACTGCCTGGTTGCCAGAACAGCCGCGACGACTCCGGTCAGATAAGAGAGGATCATTCCCAGAGAGAGGTTTATCGCCAGCCCAACATCCCAGGCAGCCGTTTGTAACGAGGGAATACTTCCGAAGATGTAGTTTGCCAACGGCACCTGCACCCAGAGAAGAACCCAGGGCACGACCGCAATGGCAATCCAATAGAGCAGAACGGCGAAGGCCGGCCGTAGCGTTTTCCCCATCACGCGCACAAACAAGACGCGATAGAGGACAAATGCCACAAGTGCAAAAGGCAGCGCTGCAACGAGGATCACGACAAGCGCATTCATGGCTTGTATCTCAGGCTCATACCGCTTCCGCCAGACGTTTCAGCGTCACGTAGTCGACCTTGCCGGTACCCAGCAGCGGCAGCGCCTCGACCTTGTGGATCTTGCGCGGCACGGCCAGTTCCGGCACGCCGATTTCACGCGCTTTGGCGGCGAGCAAGTCGCGCGTCAGTTCGCCGTCAGTGGTGAACAGCACCAGCGCCTCGCCCTTGGCCGGGTCGGGCTGGCTGGAGGCGGCGTGCGGCAAGGCCGGCGAAGTCGCCGTCGCCAGTTTTTCAACCACTTCCAGGCTGACCATTTCGCCGGCTATCTTGGCGAAGCGTTTGACCCGGCCGACGATCTTGACGAAGCCATCCTCATCCAATTCGACGATATCGCCCGTTTCGTACCAACCCTCGCCGATATCGGAGACCGGCGGTTGCAGCACGCCAGGCTTATCCGACTTCAGGTAGCCGGCCATCACGTTCGGGCCGCGCACGTGCAGCAGGCCGCCCTGCTCTATTCCAGGCACCGGCACCAGTTTGTGCTCGACCCCCGGCAGCAGGTTACCGACAGTCCCCGTGCGGTAGGCCATTGGCGTGTTGACCGCCAACACCGGCGCCGTTTCTGTCGCCCCATAACCTTCGAAAATGCGCAGGCCAAATTTCTCGAACCAGACGTTGCGCACTGACTCGGACAGCTTCTCGGCGCCGGCCACGACATAGCGCAGGCGGTAAAAGTCATACGGGTTGGCGAACTTGGCGTAATTGGCGAGGAAGGTCGAGGTACCAAACAGTACCGTGCAGCCACGGTCGTAGGCCAGCTCTGGAATCACCCGGTAATGCAGCGGCGACGGGTAGAGGAAGAGACTGGCGCCGTTCAGCACCGGCAGCAGCGCGCCGGCCGTCAGGCCGAAGGAGTGGAAGATGGGCAGCGCGTTGAGCACCTTGTCGTAGACCGAGAAGTCGATCACCGAACGAATCTGCGCGATGTTGGCCAGGATGGCGCGGTGCGGCAGCACAACGCCCTTCGGCTTGCCTTCGGAACCGGAGGTAAAGAGCACGACTGCAGCGTCTTCCGGCGAGGCGGGCAGTTCGAAGGCACGCGGGAAGTGAATGGCGTAAAGGACCAGCCACAGCTTGTCGGCCAAGCCGATCTGTTCGCGCACATCTTCGAGGTAGATCAGTTGCACCCGACTCAGCCCGGCCAACTTCTCCGCCAGTTTGGCTTGCTCGACGAAGGCACGGGAAGTAACGATGGTCTTGATCTCGGCCGCGTCGATGGAGGACTGCATGGCCTCCAGACCGGCCGTGTAGTTGAGCATGGCCGGGATACGGCGGCGCGCAGCCAGGCCAAATATCAGGCCGATGGTCGGCACCAGATTGGGCAGCAGCAGGCCGACCTTCTCGCCCGGCTGCGATAGGCGCTCGATCTGGCGACCGAGGATCAGCGCCATTTTCAGCAGGTCGTTGTACGAATATTCGATCTGTTTGACGTCCTCCAGCAGCCGGCGACGACGGCCGAAAATATCGGCTGCATCGCACAGCGCGGTATAAAGCGTTTGCTGCGGCCGGGAAGCGAAGATCATTTCCTGCATCAAGCGACGCATCGCCTCGCCGGACTTCCGACGGCGCAATTTGGCGGTCGCCCCTTCCGGCATCGGAAAATGGCGCTCGGACAGGATGCTCAGGCGGATTTTCGGGAACAGTTCCTTTGGATGCTTGCCCGACAGCCGCGAGAAGTAACTGCGTGAGGCACCATCAACCCGCACCGGCACCACCGTCGCTCCGGTCTTGGCAGCGACGAAGGCCGGGCCGTCGTAGACCTTCATCAACGAACCAGTCAGCGTGATTCGCCCCTCCGGAAAGATGACCACTGGCCGACCGGACTCGATCAGACGGATGACCTTCTTCATCGCCATCGGACTGGTCGGATCGACCGCCAGATACTCGACCTGCGAGAGCAGGATGCGGAAGAAAAAGCTGTTGGCGATGGTCGTATGCACGACGAACACCGGATCGATGGGCAAGAACAAGCCGATCAAAAGACCATCAAGAAAAGACTGGTGATTGGCAACGATCAGCAGGCGCTGATGATCGAAACTCGCCTGCTGCATCGGCACTTCAATGCGAAACAGCAACCGGGCCAGGCCGCGCAACAGCGGCCGCAACAACTTGCGCATCAGGAATGCTCCCTCAGGTAATCGAGCACGTTGGTAAAGGTGTTCTCCAGCGACTCGCGATTGATCCAGAACCAGACCTCCTTGCCAAGCTTCTCGGAAGCCAGCACGCCAGACTCATGGAGAATTTTCAGATGGTGCGAGACGGTCGACCGCGCCAGCGTGGAAACCTCGGCGATCTGCCCGACATTGAGCCGCTCGCCAGGCTCGAACAACAGCAGGATGCGCTGCCGATGCTCGTCGCCCAGCGCCACAAAGATTTTCGACATCGCCTGCCACGCAGGCGGGATCGCTTTGGTGTAGTCGTTTTTCATATCGATAATCTTAGTTATATCGATATGTATTCGTCAAGAACTTTCTTGAATTGCAAGCACACCCCGATCTATGAGCTCAGGTTCGGCAGACATCCTCTGAAGAGACCAGCCGAAGCTGAGCGCTCAAGCGTACTCGCTGTCCTTTTCTTCCTCGCGAAGCTCAGCGATATCCTTTTCCAGATGGTCGCTCCAGATCATTTCGAGTGGTGCTTTCTCTGCTTCGGCTTCCGCCTTGGCGAGTGCTGCCTTTTTCTGGGCTGGCGTCAGGTTTTCCTCTTTGGGCGCCTCTTCAAGCTCTTCCTCACTCTTGCTCTTGCGGAAAAAGAACCCGTTTTTCGGGTAATAGCCACGGCGGATAATGTAACCGCCACCTTCGCGGCGTGAATCGGTCTGCAGAAAGACTGCGTTGTCGATACCCGATACCATGTCCTCAGCATCGGAGTCGGTCATCACAGGGTAAGGTGTGCCGAACTCCGCTTCCTTGATCAGCCCCTCCTCTTCCGCGCTCAAATGCTCGCCGGCCTGCTGCTTGCGCTTGGCGTCCTGCGCTTTCAGGGTGATATCGGCAACCTTGGTCTCAAACTTGTTGCGGTCTTTCGGCTTCTTCTTCATCACCTTGTCTACCGTAGCCCGCTTGTCGAACTCGGTAACGGCACCGGCGTAGTAGAACCCGGCAAAGGAATCATGCACGTAGTCGTCAAAAAAAGCCTCTACCTCGGGTGGCAAGGGATTCGGCTTCTCGAAGAAAGGCAGCGCAAATCGTTCCCAACTGTCGAGCGATTCCCGATTGTTGGCCCTGACCCGATGCCACTGGTTCATCCGGCTTTCATCCGCACGACCATAGGGTGCTTTTGATTCCTCGCCCGGCATCACTGGTGGCGCATCACGCCGGAAACGAATGGCCTCCAGATCGCCGGCCAGCATCGTATTCGCCTCCCGAAGGTCATTCTGGCTTTGCGGACTTGCCGCCTTGAAACTCTCCGTCTTGTCGAGCGTGCTCAGTCGAGCAGCACGCCAACGGTAATAGAGCTCCATGTGCTTCTTGAGCAGACGTCCATCCTTGCCGAGCGCCGCGGTGTAAGCCTCCCAGGATTTGGCGAGTTTTGCGTCGACCAGCATGTCATCTTGCGTGGTCGGCTCCAGTTTGCTGAACGGAACCAACGGCACCCCGGCAGCCAGCGCCGCTTTGTACATGAAGGCGAGCGGGATCTGCGACAGCAGCGAGGCCTGGCCATTCCGGCTTCTGCCCTGCTCGCCCGGTCCGTAACCACCGCCAAGGTCGGAATGCACCCCGGGCATCATCACTTCATGCGCACCCTTTATTTGCGTCACTGGAAAGTTCATCCGCAACTCGTGCGCCGCGATCAGATGCAGGCAGTCTTGCACTGATCCCGGCAGTGCTTCGTCGACATCGTTGGCCCAGTCCCAGTGGCCATCGAAAATGGCATCGGGCAAGGGCATCGTGCGCGATACCGAAGCCGAACCACCCACCGAGGCAACCACATCGAACAAACCCAGGAACTGCACATGGGTCGCTATCCCGGCCAGCTTGCCACTTTCTAGCAGGCGGTCAAAGCGGTGGCAGAAGGCGACGGCTTCCGCTGCACCACGCGAGAACCCGAAGACGGATACGGTCAGTGAGGGGATTTTGGGCTTGGGCTTCGCCTCCAACGCTGCTTTCAATTTGGCGATATGAGGCTCGAACCAAGCCTCGTGGGTCAGGGTTTTGTTGTCGTCCGAACCCGGTATCGTACGACCGACTTCGTTGCTGTAGGCTTGGGCGAGTTTGCCTACCTCATCATCGTCGTATAGAGGCTTAGCACTAGTAAGCGTAATATGAATTGCATTTAGTACCTGAAATACCCCCCAAACAATGCGTGGCAACCCGCCCTTGGCAAAGGCCTTGCCTTCCTGGCTTTCTGTTGGTTCACCGATTTTCGGAAACGGCGTACCAACCCCCTGGATGTAGAAACGGTAATAGCCTTTTGCTGCTTGTCGCGGGTACACCTCAAACAGTCGGGCCACATTGCTGTGACTACAGAGTTCTGACACCATCTTAACGTTAGGTATCGGGGGAGGCCCTTTTACTTCATCTGGATCTCTCCCGGCTTTACGAGCCTCCCTCTTGGCTTGTTTAAGTTCGTCATCTGTCCAAGGCACCGGCTCCCGCTGTCCATTGCGATCACGCTCCATATGGTTATTGGTACCGTCGAAAAACAATCCAACATTGACCGGAATACTGCACGGCAAATCGCTGGCTTTGTCGCAATTGACTAACAAACTGGCAGAACGCTCTTGCGTACTTGGCGTTAGATAATCTGCGACAGGATATGGTGCCTTTTCAGGTGTAGCTTTGATTGACATGACAATTTATTGAGCGTTAGCAGGTTTAACCGGAGGGGGGATCGGATGCTCGGAACTAAAACCGACGATATTGGTAACAACTACTCGCACTTCGTCATTCGGGAAAAAATGCAGATACACGCTACCCGGCTTCTCGTATTTCTCGACCTCTACAGTTTTTTCCTTGACGTTATGTGTACGACCAACCGGCATATCCCAACGAACACGGACTTTCATACCGGGATACCAGACGCGGGGAATTGAGGCACAACAAATGCTGGCGACCCCTGCCCCCCATGCATCCATGTTTCCGCCACCTGCCCCATTTACGCTAGATGAATAGATGTAATTCCCCGTGTGGTTAACAACACCAACCTGAGCCGTGGCTGTTTGTTGTTCAGCAGAGGCTTTTTCATTGTCCAAGCCAGCACAAGCCGAAAAGCTCAGTGCGCTCAGTAGTACCCATATCAATTTCATGTCAAATTTTCCTTTCAGTCTGTCGCCAGAACTCTGCCGGTAGTACAGCGACTTCGGCAGCATAGTCGGCACCTTCGCGGATAGCCTTGAGAACACGTTGCATTGCTGGGTGTTCGGTAAATTCGTCGTTCAGCATCAAAGCCAGCATGGCGAAATGCCGCCGTGCGCCAACGCCTTCTATGCCGTTCTGGCTGGCAATGGCCAAGTGCTTTTTGACACAGGCATAGTTGGCAGCCGGTTCCTGCATATCGAACAAGTCAGGTTGCGTGTCATGCAACGCGCCGATCACCGCATCCGCCTCGGCCTCACCAATCAGGCAAGAAAAGCGCGCATCATCCAATGGCCAGCAATCGAAATCGACGGATGCCGGGTTCTGCGAGCCAACGCCCGGCCAGTTGAAAACCTCACCTGTGCGGTCGATGCATAACCAGCCGTGGATCGGCGCGAGGAAATGCTCGCGCTCGGCAGCCGTCATGGTGGCGAGCAGTGTCGGCAAGACTCGGGTATCACCCCAGCGCACTGGCCATTCGAGCGAATCCTCGGTGCGAGCCAGCAGGTAAGTCCGGAAATGAGCCGCCAATGCTTGGGCGGGAATAGCGCTGTAGAGCAGGCTGAGCATCGGCTTTCCGCTGCAGGCTTCGGCCAGTTCCTTAAGCCAGGCGGCCTGTTTTTCAAGTTCGGCAGGCAACCTGAGCAGATGAGGTGCAACGGCCTTCAGTCCGACTAGGCGTGTATCGTCATAGAGCGTACATTCAACGTGACGCCGCCATGGAGAAACAGTCAGCAGCGTCTGATCGAAGCTGGCGTCGAGCAGAACGTAGGTGTAGCCGGTGGCTGCCCCCTGTTCGCGGAAACTTTGCAGCGCAGCAATCAGGCGTTCGTGCGTACCCGGTGGCCATGGATTGACGGCAAAGTACACGGCTATCCTAGGCTGCCGCCGGTGCCGAGAACGGGCTACCGCTCTTCATGGCGGCCAGCATGCACTCGATACAAACATTCTGGGGAAACACCGGCAACGCATAGTCGCCCTTCTCCGGCCCCGTAAAACTTTTCTTGCTCGCATGCACCGTAATCGTCCCCGGGCACTGCACGGTGATGCCTCCATCGATCGTGATACTCGCGCCACCTTGTACGGCGAGGTGAATCTTCTTGGCCGCGGCGAAGTCGATGTGCTGGGTGGCGGAGACGAGCTTGATGTCTTTCTTGGCCAGGAACTTCATTTCATCGCTTTGCGCTTGCAGGTCGATGTCGTCCTTGGCGGCGATGAGTTTGAGGCCGGTGTTGCCGTCGCCGGGATTGATGGCGCCGGCCAGCAAGCCGATGGCCTGGCCGCTGTGGATTCTGGCTTTGCCGGCGATAGCGAGGTTGGTGTCTTCACCGCTGGCAAAGACGAGGGTTTCGCCGTTGGTGTATTGCAGGTTTTGTCCGGCGACGTGGCCGATGCCGGCTTTGCCGGTCTGGACGATGGCGGGGTCGGTGAGGTGCGGGCGTTTGTCGGGGCTGGCGTTGATGTTTTTTTGTTGGGCGTCCTGCTTGGCGGCGCTTTGATCCTTGGCGTCGACCATGCCGCTGCTGACTTTGTGCAGGGCTTTGAGCGGGGCGGCTTCGGGGTCGATCTTGCTTTGGTCTTTGCCTTGGGTGCCGATGGCGCTTGAGAGTTGGACGGTTTGGTGGGTGGCGGAGGCCTGGTTGAGGATTCTGGCCAGGGTGTCGGCTTGTTTGAGCAGGGCCATGGCCGGGGCCATGTCGCCGGCGGGTTGGTCTTTACCGGCGGCCCAGGTGGTCATGACCATACCCTGCCCGCCACGCAGCGCGCCCCAAGCGTCAGTGCGCAACTCAGAGCCGGTGCCGCGGAAGGAGCCGCGGTAGTTGTCGGCTTGGTGGATGAGGTGGCCGAGGTTGAGTTCGCTGGTGTGCTGGGTGCTTTTGAGTTGCAGGCGTTGTTGTTGGTCGCTGTCGTCGAGGAGCAGTTGGTTGTAGCCGTTGCTGCTACCGAATTCCTTGCTCTTGAAGCCGGTGAGGGCAGCGCTGTGGCGGTGGCTGGTTTCGGCGGCGCCGTGCCAGGCGGGGCTGTTGCCGCTGGCGGTGTTGCCCTGGCCGCTCGGGCGGTGGTCGCTGGCGCTCTCGAAGACGTTTTCAGCCTGGGTTTTGGTGCTTTCGCCACCCGGGGTGGCGCTGATGCCGCCCTCCCCCTGGCCGTTGTAGAGGGCGCCGAGCAGGTAGGGGCGGTCGATGTCGCCGCCGACGAAGTCGACGAGGACTTCCTGGCCGATGCGGGGGAGCCATTGCCAGCCCATGCCGGGGCCGGCTTGCCGGCTGAGGACGCGGACCCAGCAGGAGTCTTTGCCCCCCAAGGGGGCTTCCTGCGGGGCGTCGTCTAGGGTTTCGGCTTGTTGCCAGTGGAAGCGGATTTTGACGCGGCCGAGGGCATCGCACCAGAGTTCGTCGGGGCCGCTAGGGCTGGTTTGGCCTTCGGGACCAACGACGATGGCGCTCATCGGGCCGGGTGCGGTGGGCCGGGGATTGATCCGGGCACCGGAACGGTCTTCGAGTTCGGGGCGCCACGGGACGTTGGCGGCGTGAGCGTCGAAGGTGTTGCCGTAGCCGCGCTCGACGGCGAGCTTGAGGAGTTCAGTCGGGAGGCTGGGCGGAGCACTGATCGGGGTCAGGGCATCACCGGTCGCCAGAGCATCGCTGGCGTCGATCTTCTGGGCGCCTTGCCCGAGGCGTTGGGCGATGGTGGCGATGGCTTCGCCGCTCAGGTTGTTGATGCCGAGGTGGGTGATGTCGGTGGCGGCGTACCGATGTTCGGCGTCGGCCTTGGCGGGATTGATGGGCAGGCCGATCAGGTCAAAGACGGTGCCGGGACGCAGGCTGCGCACGGTGCTGCGACCCAGCCAGGTGCGGTGCCCAGCTTCGCGGGCTTCCATGGCCAGCCGCCCGTAGCGTTCGGCTTCGGCGGCGTTGGCCCAGGCGTAGAGGCCGGGGTGGTCGTGGCTTTCGAGGACCGGGGCGTTCTTGCCGCCGATGGGCTGGGCGCTGGGGATGTTGAGGGTGACGTTCTTCTTGGCTTTGTAGTCGTAGGTGATGGCGCTGATCACCGAACTGGCCAGGCGGTGACGCTCACCGAAAGCGAGGATGGCGTCCTGATCCTCTTGCGAGTCGGCCCGGTGATAGCGGATGCCCTGACCGCCGTTGGCCGATTGGGAAACGATGTCTTCGGGAAAGCGCTGGCTGTCGGCGAAAAGGCGCAGGCGATGGCCGGCCGGGGCTTCCTTGTCTTCTTCGACGCACCAGCCAAGACCTTCTTCGGCCAGCAGGCGGGAGACGAAGGCGTAGTCGGATTCGCCGTATTGCACGCAGTAGCTGCGCGGCCGAGCATCGGCCAGGAAGCCGGCGACTTCATCGCTCCATTGCCAGGCGGCGACGTCGGCGTAGTCGGCAAAGACGGTTTCGACAATGTCGATGACGGTCTTTTCCTGAAAGACACGGTTGTGGCGGCCGCGGCTGAGCAGCCAGATCCAGGGCACAACGGTCAGGCGGTAGCGGGCGAAGCCGCCGTCGGCACCAAGCTTCTGGGCAGCGCGGACGAGGCCGCTACGGCTGGCCCGGCTGCCGTCGGAGAGACGGGTGTTCAGGGTCAGGGAACGGCCGAGGAAACGTTTGAGTTCGAGATGGGTATCGGTTGCCAGCAGGTCAATGCAGATTTCAAATCCACCGGACAAGGCCTCCCGCCCCCACCAGGCTTCGACCGCCAGATCAGGCCCCGCTTCATCGCGCCAGGTGAGTTCGTAGAGACGGGTGTCTGAGAGGAAAGTCAGGAGCATGAGGAATTGCCGGGGAGGTCAAACAGGAGGTGCATTCGCCATGAATTAATGACGAATGATTTAACCCGGGATTTTACGCGAATTGAATAAATTTTCGTGACTTATTGCACCATTGCCGCAGAAAACCATCTGTTTCCGGCCACCGGCAAGCTGCGCCCTACCTCACGCTGACCGTCAGTCGATCAAACCGCCCCTGATCATCCATCACGGTGATATCGACCCGCCCGCTTTCTTCCAGCCGATGGATCAGCGGCATCGAAGCCGAACGATGCGCAACGAGCCGGCCATTGATCAGCCAATAGACCTGTCCGCGATGGCCGCGCAGTTCGAGGCGGATCACCGGTGGCTGATCCGGGCGCGGGCGTCTCAGCACCTCGCCGTTGGTCAAGCCGACGATACGCAGGCCGGCTTCCGGTTCGCTATTCGCATGGCATTTATGATCCCAGGGCGGCGTCTGCGCTTTTTGCCGGATGTCGGCACTCAACCAAGGCTCCAGCGCCGCCGGCCAGCGGGCGGCTTCGACCCGGCGGCGGGGTTGCGAGCTGCATTCGGGCGTTACCCGCAAACCACTGACGGCATCGACCTCGTAGCTATAGCGCACCTCGCCGCCGCGCAGGCGATCCGGAAAAGTCGGTGGTGCCGTGCCGTTCAGCACCCAGGCCAGGGCTTGCCGATGGCACAGGTTTTCCTCAGCCGGATCGAAGCGCGTGCCCAGCGGCCAGCAGATCTTTTCCTGTTGTACGGAGGGCGGCGGAACGCGCGTCGTGGCCGGCTGATGGTCGAGCGCGTCGAAAATATCGACCAGCAAGGGCGCGGCGATATTGGCCCCGAAGAAGCCAGGATTCGGCGTGCCGTCCGGCCGGCCGATCCAGACGCCAACGGTCAGTCGGTCAGAGACGCCGATCGACCAGGCATCGCGGAAGCCGAAGCTGGTCCCGGTCTTCCAGGCGATGCCGCGCCGAATGCCCGGCCCCTGTTCGACGGCGCGACCGACCGGACCGCCGGATTCCAGTACGTCGCGAATGATGAAGGCGGCGCCGGGCGACAACATGCGCTGCTCGACCAAGGGCGCGTCCGGTGTATAGCGAGGCTTGCCGGAGACACCCTGACGGGCGAAGGCGGTGTAGGCGCCGACCAGTTGCTCCAGTGTTGTTCCTGCCCCGCCGAGGATGACCGACAGGTTGGGCGTTTCGCCCTTGGGAAAATCCAGCTTCAGGCCACCCCGGCGCAGCGCGGCGACGAAGCGGTTCGGCTCCAGCCGGTCGAGCACCTCGACCGCCGGCACGTTCAGGGACTTGGCCAGGGCTTCGGAAACGCTGACCGCACCGTGGAAAGACTGCTGGAAATTACCCGGTTGATAACCGCCGAAGGATTGCGGCACATCGGCGAGCAGCGATTCGGAGTGGATCAGGCCTTCATCCAGTGCCAGCCCGTAGAGGAATGGTTTGAGGGTCGAGCCGGGCGAACGCGAGGCACGCACCATGTCGACGAAGGCGAAGCGGTCGGCATCGCCGAAATCGGCCGAACCGGCGTAGGCCCGGACTTCCAGCGTTTCGTTATCGACCACCATGGCGGCCATCGAAACGCGCGGTGGCAAGGCTGCAAGGCGGCTGGTCAGCAACAGCTCGACCGTCTGCTGGGCTTGCGCGTCGATGGTCGTGTCGATGCGCAGCCGGCCGCGCGCTTCCTTACGCAGGCGTTCGGCCAACAAAGGCGCCAGCAGTGGGTCGCGGATGGTCTGGGCGATGATCGGTTCCTGCAGCGCATCCTTGATTTCGGCATCCGGCCAGACCCCGGCCATCCGCTGCAGCACCTTGTCGCGGGCGACGCGGGCGCGGGCTGGCTGGCGATCTGGCCGCAGGCGCGACGGTGCTTGCGGCAACACCGTGAGCAGCGCCGCATCGGCATGGCTCAGGCGTTTGGCCGGCTTGCCGAGATAGGCGCGACTGGCGGCTTCGACACCTTCGAGCACGCCGCCCATCGGCGCGTAGTTAACGTAGATGGCGAGAATTTCCTCCTTGGAGTAATGCAGTTCAAGTTGCAGGGCGCGCAGGATCTGCCGGACCTTGCCAGGCAGCGTCCGAGGCGTTGGCTCAATGATGCGGGCGACCTGCATGGTCAGCGTCGAACCGCCGGAGACGATGCGCCCATGCCATGCCCATTGCCAGGCCGCCCGGGTCAGGGCCAGCGGATTGACGCCGGGATGCCAACGGAACCAGCGGTCCTCGTAGCGCTCCAGCGCCTGCAGATAGAGTGGCGAAACGTCTGCGAGCGCCACCGGATGGCGCCAGACATGGTCGCGATCGGGAAAGGCCCGCAGCGGCGTGCCGTCGCGGGCAACGATCAGCAGCGCATTCGGTGCATCGCGGCCGGGCACCGGTGGCGGGAAAGCGAGGTCAAGGCCCGCCAGCACCAGCAGGGCAAGCAGCACGCCCCACTGCCAGCGCGGACGGCGGATCAGCCACCCGCGCCAGGAATTCGGCCAATCCGCGCCGCGCACCGGGTCTTAGGGCTTGGCCGGCGCTGGTGTTGCCACTGCTGCCGGCGCTGCGGCTGGCACAGGCACCGGAACAGCCGCCGGTTTTTCCTTCCCGTCCGTCACCGTCAGCGTGGCATCGCCGGTCGCCAGACCGTAAACGTCCGGCCGGTACATGTCTTCCGCGTAGATCGGCGGGAAGACGAACTTGCCGGGCGTAACGACACGGGCACGATAGAACAGGCTGAGCTTGCCTTGCAGGCGGGCCGCGACGACGAAACGGTCATCGCGGAACTCGACGTGCTGGATGCGCGGATCCTGCATCGCCTCGGCCGGATTGACGTTGTTGATCAGCGTGCTGGCCATGCCCTCGCCCTGGGCGATGTTGAGGTTCTCGATCTCCAGGCCGGCCGGAATGTGATCGACCACCATGCCGGTATTGATCCAACTGCGCGGATTGACGTTGATGCGGACGATCACCGACTCGCCGACCTTCAGCGCCCGGCTCTTCAGCGGTTTGCCGTCGGCTTCGAACAGGTCGCGCGTCAGGGCGATGGCGTCGTCTCGATTGGCCGCCATCTTGGCCGGGTTGCCGCTGTAGGCGAGTTGCAGGTAGAGCCTTTCCTTGTGCGTGTTCTTGATCCGAACACCGCCCTGCAAGGCAGCAGCGGACAGAGGCCGGATCAGGGTGCCGGAGCCATTGATGGTTTCCGGCTTTTCCTTGCCGAGTACTTCGGCTGTCCAGCCGGCCTCGCCTTCGCCAGCCTTGGCGAAATTGCGGCCGAGCAGGAAGAGCGCCAGTTTTTCCTGGGTGCTGGTGTAGCGGTTCTTGCCCAGTTCGGCGGCGGCAACGGCGACCAGATTGTCCTGGCCTTCGACCTTCAGCTTATGGCGGTCGAACAATGCGTAGGACAGCGCCGCATCGCGCAGCGGACTGCCGTAATCGCCCCACCAGTAGCCGGTATCGCGGCTCTTCTTGACGCCTTCGGCCAGCGCCGTCTGGGCGCGCGTTTCGTCGCCCATCAGCTTCAGCGCCAGACCAAGATGGACCAGCGCCAGACCGGAATGGGCCTGCTCGCGCAGGTCGAACATCTGGCGGAGCGTCGACAAGGGCGCCTTGGCTTCACGGGCCAGCACGTAGGCGCCATAGGCCAGCACGCCGAAGCGGCCGGAGCCGCCATAGCGGTAATCCTGCCAGCCGTTCTGGTTGTAGGTCACCTTGCCGCTCGGCAAGCCAGCCGCCCCTTCCTGCAGATTCTTGAGCAGGAATTCCATGGCGTTCTTTTGCATCGCTTCTGGCACCTTGAAGCCCTGTTCGCGGGCATCAAGCAGGAAGTTGCTGATGTAGGCCGAGAGCCAGTACTGGTACTCGGACATATTGCCCCACAGGCTGAAGCCGCCGTTCGGTGCCTGCATGGCACCCAGCTTGGCGATCGCCTTTTCCAGCATGTCGGCCCGCTGCTCGCGGCTGTAAGGCTTCAGACCGAACAGCTTGGCGCCCTCTTCATCGACCAGCACATGCGGGTAGGCCGTGCTGGTCGTCTGCTCGGCGCAGCCGTAGGGATAGGTGAGCAAGCCCTGGATGGCGCTGCGCACGTCGATCGGCGCCTTGTCAGAGAGGATCAGGTGCGACTGGACGGTGCTCTTCAGGAAGCCACCGAGTTCCGCCTCCTTGACCTCGACGGTTTCACCCGGCCCGACGGACAGCATTTTCAGCACCTGCTGCTGCGGCGTCGGGGCCTGGACCTGCAGGCCGAAACTGCGTTCCAGCTTGAGGCCGGCGGCACTGCTGACCAGCACCCGGACGTCGGCCAGGCCGAAGGCGTTGCCAGCTTCGAGCGGGAAGCGCAGGGTTTGTTTCTGCTGATCCTTGAGATCCAGTTCGCGTTCGGCGTTCTGGATCTTCAGGCCGTCGGCGTTCTCGATGCGGACCTTCAGCTTTTGTGCGGCCCCGGAAAGGTTGTGCAGGTCGAGCGCGATGGTCGCGTTGTCGCCAACCGTCAGGAAGCGCGGCGTCATCAACTCGGCGACCAGCGGCGCAGCGACGATGGTTTCGGCCTCGGCGCTGCCGAATTTGTCCGGCGCAGCGACTACCGCCATCAGACGCAGGGTGCCGTTGAAGTCGGGCACGTCGAGGCCGATTTCGGCTTCGCCCTGCTCATTCAGCTGCACCGGCCCGGAGAACAGGTCGACCAGACGAACCTTCTTGGGCAGGCTCTTGGTCGCCTTCGGTGCAGCATCGCCACCGAACTTCAGCTTGCCCTTCTGGCCGCCCATCTTCTCAATCAGACGACCATAGACGTCGTACTGGTCGGCGCCGTAGCGCAGCTTGCCGAAGAAATGGCCATGCGGATCGGGCGTCGTGAAGCGGGTGATATTGAGGATGCCGACATCGACCGCCGACAGCGTGACCACCGCCTGCTGCCCGGTCAGGCCGGGGACTTTCACCTTCACCTTGAGGCGGGTGTCCGGCAGCATCTTCTTCGGCGCATCGAGGCTGACCGCCAGCTTGCGGTCACCGCGCTCGAGCGGCAGATGCGTCAGGCCCAGCGCCCGCGCCGGAGTGACCTTCTCGCCGCCACTGCCCGGTCGCAGCACCACGGCCGAGACGTAGAGATCATGGCGCTTCCAGTCCTTGTCGACCGGGATGTCGATGGTCGTGCCTTCGAGCGGCACCGAAACGCGCTTCAGCCAAAGGGTCTTGTCGGCCTCAACGGTGACCAGCGCTTCGCCAGCATGCGGCGGGGTGATGGTCAGCTTCGCCGTCTCGCCATCCTTGTAGGCCGGCTTGTCGAACTTCAGCGCCACCCGGTCGGGGCGGACGCCTTGCGTTTCATCGCCGCGCGCGCTCCAACCGGCATAGAAGCGGTATTTGGTGATCTGGCCGGTTTCCGAATCGGTGATCTCCACACGATAACGGCCGTATTTGACCGGCAGGCCGAGCTTGCCGCGGCTGCCATCGGGAATGCTGACCACCGTCGTATCGACCAGTTCGTCGGTTTCGGTAAAGCCCGAATGCCAGCCGCGCTGGTCGTCGAAACGCCAGTAGTAGTCGCGATTTTCGCGGAACAGGCGGACAGGCAGCGCCTTGCCGCCATGCAGCTTGGCTTCGGCGTTGGCGCGGATCACTTCGAACTGGGCGACGCTGCCTTCCCGGGCGTAGTCGCCGGTGAATAGCGGACGGATACCGACCAGCACCGGGGCGGGCCAGATCACCCGTTCGAAATTGCGCACCACCGGCCGGCCGCCGCTTTCGAGCAGGCTGAGTGTGGTTCGCACGGTGTAGGGCGAACGCTTGCCCTTGGCCGGGGCGAGATCGACTTCCAGCGCCAGGTCGCCGTTCTCGTCGAGCTGGTTCTGCTCGAGTTCGACGCGCTGACGTTGGCTGTCCTCATTGGTATCGCCGAACTCGAAGCCCGGCAGCTTTTGCGCCAGCGGATTTTTCTGGCGCTCGAAGACGGCGACGCCGAGCAACTGGTTGCCAGCCGCCGGGGCGCCGTAGAGGTAGGCACCCTTGATGTCGATTTTCAGGGATTCGTCGGGCGAAACCGTCGCCTGCTTGCTGTTCAGGTCGAGCTTCATGCGCTCGGGCAGGAATTCCTCGACCCCGAAGCGGAAGCTGGTGGTCGCCAGCTTGTCGGCAGGATCGGCCCGCAGCTCAAGGGTCCACGCGCCGGTGGCCGCATCGACCGGCAGTTCGATGCGACTCTGGTAATAGCCGCCGAGCTTGGCATCCGGCTGCCAGGTTGCGGTGAACTGGCTCTTGCCGTCCGGACGCCGGAGGATGGCCTGGATCGGCTGGGCCGGTACCGGTCGCCCATCGGCATCGCGGGCCAGCACGGAAATGTCGAACTTCTCGCCAGGGCGATACAGGTTGCGCCCGGCGTAGGCGAACAGGCGCACCGGCCGACCGGGCAGGCCGGCCACATCGTATTCGGACAGGTCAAGCGCCGGCTCCTTGAGCGTGACCATCGAGATCTGCTGGCCGTGACGAGCAATGATGACCTTCGCTGCAGCGGGCCGCTCGGCAAAGTTGGCGCGACCGCTACTGTCGGTTTCGGCCCGCCCCACCACCTTGGCGTTCTCGTCCATCCAAGCCACTTCGACGCCGGACACTGCCTTGCCGGTGGTCAGCGAACTGACATAGGCATCGGCGCCCTTGGCAAACAGGCGGGTACTCAGGCCGAGATCGCTGACGTAAAAATAGGTCACCTGATAGTCGTAGCGGAAACGGTTCGGCTGGCTCATCACCGCGATGTAGATGCCCGGTTCGCGCAGTTCCTTGATGTCCTCGACTGGCAGGAAAGTGACGTTGCGCTTGTTGGGCTTCTGCTCGGTCAGGAAGCGGCCGACAAAGACGCTCTCGGTCAGGTTGTGCAAGCTGTCCAGCGACCAGTTATTGACCGCCCCCTTCAGGCTCGTGGCGCGCCAGTCATAGTCGCCGTCGTACTCCACGTCATAATCGTAGTCGTCGTTGTTCTGGCGCTTGGCGCGGGCCTGCGGACGCGGCCCGCTGATCACCTTGTCGAGGAAGCGCGGCAACTGGTCCGGCTTGACGCGCAAGAACTGGACATCGACCTCGGGTACATTGACCGTAACCACCGGCAAGCCACCATTCTGTTTGGCCGGCAGGACCGTGCCGCGACTGGCGAAGTAATAGGCGGGCGCCACGGTGGCCGTGACGATCGAGTA
>JAGTRV010000308.1 GCA_018262245.1 Pseudomonadota bacterium
CAGTGTCGTCGCGTCTGGATCAAGGGCGGCTGAAAGAATCTTGTTCAGTGCATCACGTTCCGTAAAGATGCCGGCAATCCGGCCATTCTCAACAACCAGCAAGGCACCGATTTTCTTATCGGTCATCAGCCGGCAGGCCGAACGGACACTCATCGTCTTGCTGGCAGTTACCAGCGTCCGACCATCGAGCAGGTTTCTGATCATTCTTCTGGGCATGTTTGTCTCCTTCGTTGTATGAAAATGTAACGCGCCTCCCAAGCGATTGGAAACCGTCACAACGATAGAGATTACCCCGCCTTTATGACGACAATCGCAATGGCGATGAAAATAATGACAACACCTATCAACTCAACGTTCAATGGAAACTCAAATATTTTCAGGGGGCCAGTTCGTAAACGACTCGAACTCGAGCATCTGCCTTGGAGAGTTCGACAAAGCCGATGCCGCCCGGATGAGAAACCACCCACTTGAGAACCTCTTCCGGTGAGCCAAGCTTGGTTGGTGGCTGCATGCGCCCGGAGAACACCTGCCTTGACCAGTAGGCATTGATTTCCGAGAGATCCTTGCCGAGCAACGCGTTGTAGAAACGCGCCCGATCCGGATGGGAGTCCAACATATCGACCGGCTGCGCCTCGACGCCATTGAAGAACTGCCTGGTGCGCCCGAAAAAGAGATTGACCACCTCGTTGCGCGTCATTGCCGCCACGCCGCAGCGAGCATTGACGACAACGACAAGCTCGGCGCGAACCTCTGCCGCCGGCTGCACCAGCAACCAGGAGATCAGGCAGAGAAGAAGGAGGCGACGAACAGGCATCTGCTTAGAAGACAAAGTCGACCGTCAGGGAGTAAATGTCCATCTTTCCGGACCAACGACCATTAACTGGATCATTGCGATACGGAAAGATTGATGTCGGGTCACCACGAACGCCATCCCACTGAGCCTTCACTGCAACATTACGCGCCACATCCCAGCGCATGCCAACAATGCTCGTTTTTTGATCCGAATGCGAATCAGCGATCACACGACTCGCATAAGGATCAGGACTAGCATGCCGTTCCGATCGCACCCACGAATAGCCGAGATAGGGCGTAACCTGAGCAATCCTGTAACCGGCAAGCAAGTACCCCCCATTGGAATCCTCAAGCGCATTATTACCCTGCTCGATATGATTCAGCATCAATTGCACCTGCCACGGCCCCTGATCATAGACTACACCCAGGGAATAATAGTCGGTGCGCCTGTCCTTCGTTGCCAGGTATTCAAGCGAGGATGCTGGCAACAAAGTGCCGAGCGGCAAATTATTCTTGAAGGTGATATTGGCGTAACTCGCCCGGATCAACCATGAAGCAATTTGGTACTCAAGAAATCCGCCAAGCATCGGTGAATCCTTGATTTCCCATTGCCTGTCGGCCAGAGGAATCTTGCCGTCGGAATGGCCATAGAAAGCCTTGATGCGAAGAAGATGCTCACCGAGAGGTACGGTGTACGCTGCATCCAGCCCATGAATGCTATAAAACGGCAGATACCAGAAGTAATCACCGGGTGGCCGTACGGTTAGGAAGGAATAGCCAACCCATCGGGAATCGGCCATCATGAAGAATTCCGTACCGAGACGCCCTGCACGTAAAGTCAGATTGGGTGTTGGATCATACTTGACGAAAGCCCAGCTGATTTCCGGGTGGTATGTCCGGTCGTAGCGGTAGCGGGTTGTTGCCTGAACAACCGCCTCAAACTCCTTGTTGATATGCCAGCCACCCTGCAGGCCTAGCACACTGTCGCCCCGCCCATCCCAGTTTTTCTTGATGCCGCCAGGCTGTGACAAGTCGCGAACAAACTCCAAATCATTGGAAGTTGTCCTTGCCATCCCCAAGGTGCCAAAACCCTGCAAGCTAAACGTCTGCTCCTGGTCTGCCAAAACCGGCGTGCCGATGAGTTGCGCGAAGGCGCAACTGACCGCCAATAGTTTGAGCAAACGTAGAGCGTCTGTCAGGCGCAACATCTTGGCAACGAGCATGGTTGTTGTGAACGAGATATCGGCGAAGAAACCGCAAATAAAAAAGGCACACGAAATGTATCGTGTGCCCTTGAATCAGTCAGATTACAGCTCAGGCAAGGCTATCTTCTGTTCGACGCTGAACTGATAATCCTTGAAGACATGCTCGGCTGACAGAATCTGATAGCTGCCATCCTCAAGGCGGCGGGTGGTGTCCTTCAGGCGATAGGTCAGATGGCCGCAAGTCCAGATATCGAAATTACGCATATGCGTGCACAGACAGGTCTTGTCCATGACCGAAACCTTGCGCGCTCCCGGGTGAGCCGCCACTTCTCGATTGTAGGCAGTCACATAGGAACACTTGCCGTTGGCATCAAGCAGGTAACCATAGGCTTCGCAGTTCGGGCGAATGCCGGCACCGATGCCCGGGCTGCCCTTGATCATTCGCATCGGGTAACCGGTCGGTGAAATCTGGTTGACCTCGATATCCTCTTCGCTGGCCTTGAAGTACTCCTGCTTGACGTTGGCCGGCAAGCCGCATTCTTCAGCGACGGTAAAGCGGGTCGCCACCTGGACTGCAGCAGCGCCGGCTTCAAGGAAAGCAGTCGCATCGGAACCGGTAAAGATGCCACCGGCCGGAATAACCGGGATATCCAGTTTTTCGTTCTTCAGATACTGCATCACTTCAGCGACGATGGTGGCCAGATCATACTGCGCCCAGTCCATGCCGAAACCGAGGTGGCCGCCGGCCAGCGGGCCTTCAACCACAATGTAATCAGGCAGGCGCCCGGTACGGAAATTCTTTTTCAGGAAGAGTTGCAGGGCACGCACCGAGGAAACGATGATGCCCAGCTGGACGTCGCGGAAACGCGGATGATCCTCGATCAGGGCGAAAGAACCAAGGTGCAGGCCGGCAGCCAGCGTAATGCCTTCGATACCAGAATCCATCGCGGCGGTCATGCGAACCTTCAGCGTCTCTTTCGGCGCATTCATGGTCAGCTTTTCCATGCAGTTGATGAAGATCATGCCGTCGCCCTTCTTGCGCGACATGGATTCTTCAACGTGCAGGCGGGTGGCTTCTGCCAACTTGCCGAGGTCGAACTGGACCGGTGACTTGTCTTCGTTTTCGACGTTGTACTTGTAAAGCGCGAGCTTGTCCTTGACGAACTTGGTCTTGTAGCGGCGATCCGAAACCGTCTTGATCATTGCGTCGGAAATATGGCCAACACCGCCCAGACGGGCCACCTCGACAGCCAGATCGGCGCTCGAAATATCGAC
>JAGTRV010000127.1 GCA_018262245.1 Pseudomonadota bacterium
GTTGGGGCTGGCCACTCCGACGGCGATCATGGTCGGAACCGGGCAGGGGGCCCGGGCCGGCATTCTGGTCAGAAATGCCGAGGCGCTCGAACGGGCTGAGCGCATCACCGTACTGGCGCTGGACAAGACCGGCACACTGACTTGCGGCCTGCCACAGGTGACCGATGTCGTGCCGCGTGTGCTGGCTGGCAACGAAGCGCTCCGTCTGGCAGCCTTGCTTGAGCAGAATTCCGAGCATCCGCTGGCTAGGGCGATTGTTGCGGCGGCTGGGGCAGTTCAGTCGGGCGGCGACGATAGAAAAGTAGCTGCGTTCAAGGCAATTCCAGGTTGTGGCGTCGAAGGCGAGATTGATGGGCGGGTATTGCGCCTCGGTTCGCCCACTTGGTTGGGGCTGGCGGCCGACCTGGCCGTCGGTGAGTTGCAGCAGGCCGGCAAAACTGTCGTCGCATTGAACGAGGGTAATTCGACCTTGGCCATTTTTGCCGTGGCCGATGCCTTGCGGCCAAGTTCGCGGCTCGCTGTCAGTCGTTTGCGCGAACGCGGCATCCGGGTGGTGATGTTGACGGGTGACAATGTGGCAACAGCAGCAGCAATCGCTGCCGAGGCCGGTATCGATGAATATCGGGCCGGCATCCTGCCCGGCGACAAAGCAGCGGCTGTTCAGGCGTTGAAGGCTGGCGGCGGGGTTGTGGCGATGGTTGGTGACGGAATCAACGATGCGCCTGCTTTGGCGGCGGCGGATGTCAGCTTCGCGATCGGGGCTGGTTCGGATGCGGCTATCGAGGCTGCGGATTTAACATTGATACGCAGCGACCTGCTCGGTGTTTTTGATGCGATCGACCTATCGGCGGCCACCTTGGGCAAAATCCGCCAAAATCTTTTCTTCGCTTTCATTTACAATGTTTTGGGAATTCCGCTGGCTGCCTTCGGGTGGCTTAACCCGGTGGTGGCGGGAGCGGCGATGGCGATGAGTTCGGTTTCAGTGGTTTCGAACTCGCTTCTGCTCAAGCGTTGGCGACCCAAAGACAGGGCTGGGCGGCAGGGAATGGAGTCTCGGTGACCAGAGGGGTCGGGGAAGAAATAATTGAACAATTGTTTTCTGATAGCAAGGCGGGAGCGGCAGGAAGTGCTACGGCGATGACCGAGCAGGAAACAATGTTCCGAAGCACAATGGAGGCCGCGCAGGTTGGTATCTTCGTGCTTCAGAATCAGCGCTTCAAGTACGTCAATCCCTTCCTGGTGGGCATGTTTGGCTATTCTGCCGAGGAGTTGCTTGATCAGATGGGGCCGCTTGACCTCATCCTGCCCGAGCAGCACGCATTCGTGATCGAGCAGATGCAGTTACGGGCGGCCGGTGTCCTTGGACACAACTATGAATTGACCGGATTACGCAAGGACGGCTCGACCTTGCCGGTCATGGTGCTCGGGTCGCCATCGGTGATTGGCGGGTTGCCGGCCTCCGTCGGCACCGTGCTGGATATTTCTGCGCAGAAAGCAGCCGAGCAAAGAATCCGCGAACTGGCTGACTACGATGTATTGACTGGCTTGCCCAATCGCCGATTGCTGCGCGAGCGTTTCGAGCAATTGCTCGCTGCGGCTGAGCGAGAGAAATCCGAGATTGCCGTCATCTTCCTCGATCTCGACCATTTCAAGCGGGTCAATGATTCGCTTGGGCACAGCGTCGGTGACGAGTTGTTGTGCGAAGTGGCCCGGCGTCTGGATAGTGTGGTCCGGCGCATCGATACCCTGGCCCGGCTGGGCGGCGACGAGTTCATTTTTGCCATGCCTGGTTTCCATACCGCGGCGGCAGTTGAAGTGGCACGGCGGTTGGTTGAGGTTTTCTCCCGGCCGTTCGAGGTGGCCGGCCACGAGCTGACCGTGACGCCGTCGCTCGGGATCAGCATCTATCCCCACGATGGTCGTGACCTAGAAACCTTGCTCCGTAATGCCGATACGGCCATGTACCGGGCCAAGGAAATGGGCCGCAATGCCTTCCAGTTCTATTCGAGCGAGATGAATACGACGACGCTCGACCGCTTGCTGATGGAAAGCAATTTGCGGCGGGCGCTGGTTCAGAACGAATTTATCCTGCATTACCAGCCGTTGGTGAATCTGGAAACCGGCCTGATCATTGGTGTCGAGGCGCTGATCCGCTGGCTGCACCCGGAGCTAGGCCTGATCATGCCGGACCGCTTCATTCATGTGGCCGAAGAAACCGGGCTGATCAATCCGATTGGTGATTGGGTGCTCTGCGAAGCCTGTCGGCAGGCGAAGGCCTGGTGCGACGCCGGGTTGCCCCCGATCTGCATGGCCGTCAACGTGGCCCCGGTGCAATTCCGCCAGGCCGGCTTTGTCGAGATGGTGGCGGGCGCGCTGGCGACATCCGGGCTGGATGCCAGCCGCCTTGAGCTTGAATTGACCGAACGCACTGTGATGCACGATGCGGACATCAACATGGGAACCTTGTCGGCCTTGCACCGGATGGGGGTTGAGCTTTCGCTTGATGACTTTGGCACCGGTTATTCATCGCTGGCGTATCTGAAGCGTTTTCCGGTCGGAAAACTAAAGATCGACCGTTCCTTCGTCAACGACCTTGAAACCGACCCGGATGACTGGGCGATTGCGTCGACCATCGTCAGCATGGGGCGCAGTCTGCGCATGACCGTGCTGGCCGAAGGCGTAGAAAAAGTCGAACAATTGGCGCTGTTGCGTAAAATGGGGTGTGACATGGCGCAGGGCTACTATTTCAGTCGCCCGATGTCGGCGGATGGCATGGCCGATATGCTGCGTCTTCAACCATTCATCAACAGGTAAAGCAATGGAAAATACCGTGATCAGGATTGGTGGCATGAGTTGCCAGGGCTGCGTCAAGAACATCACCGGCGTGCTGAGCGCCATGGCTGGCGTGAGTAGCGTCGAGGTTTCGCTGGAAGCTGCCGAAGGCCGCGTGGCCTTCGACTCGCAGGTGGTGACCCGCGACGCGCTGGTCAATGCCATCGAGGACGCCGGCTTCGACGCCGAATAAACAATAATCAACCTGCCTTTCCCGAGAGAACAGCCGTGCCGGAAGAAAAAATCAGACTTACCCAGCTTTCCCATGGTGGTGGCTGTGGTTGCAAGATCGCGCCTGCCGTATTGCAGAAAATTCTGGCCGGCACCACGGGCAGCATCATTCCGCCACAGTTGTTGGTCGGCACCGAAACCAGCGACGACGCGGCGGTTTACCAGATCAACGCACAACAGGCGATTGTCGCGACGACCGACTTTTTCATGCCGATCGTCGACAATCCTCGCGATTTCGGGCGCATCGCGGCGACCAATGCCATTTCGGATGTTTATGCCATGGGCGGGACGCCGTTGTTCGCGCTGGCGCTGGTCGGCATGCCGGTCAATGTCCTGCCGCTGGAAACCATCGGCCAGATTCTGCAAGGTGGTGAGGATGTCTGTCGGGCGGCCGGCATTCCCATTGCCGGCGGCCATACGATCGATTCGGTTGAGCCCATCTATGGCCTGGTGGCCATCGGCTTGGTCAACCCGGAACATTTGAAGCGCAATTCCGGCGCCAAATCCGGTGACAAGCTGATCCTTGGCAAGCAACTCGGTGTGGGGATCTACAGCGCGGCGCTGAAAAAGGATCAACTCCAGGCCAAGGATTACGAAGCCATGGTCGAGACCACAACCCAGCTCAATACGCCGGGGCCGGTATTGGCCTGTCTGGATGGTGTTCATGCCGTGACTGACGTCACCGGCTTCGGGCTGGCCGGTCATCTGCTGGAAGTCTGCAAGGGCAGCGGCCTGCGGGCGACAGTGAATTACCAGGATTTGCCGGTATTGCCCAAAGCCCGCGAGTTCATGCAGGCCGGACTGATGACCGGCGCTTCGGGACGCAACTGGGCGAGCTACGGCGAAGGCGTGCGTATCGCCGACGGCCTCGAAGGCATCGCGCAGACCTTGCTGACTGACCCCCAGACATCAGGTGGTTTGCTGGTTTCCTGCTCGCCGGAAACGGTGACGGAAGTGCTCTCCTTGTTCCTGCAGCACGGCTTCCCCCACGTTTCGGTGATCGGCGAAATGGCCGAAGGCGAACCGGGTATCGACGTCATTTAACGTTTCTGACGCAATAAACAACACTTTTCTCTGTTTGAGAAACGGGCCTTCGGGCAAGTTGTTTCTCTTTTGTAAATGAGATATATTCGCATTATCGTTTGCGAATAATTCAAGGGGCGGTATTTTCGGCCTTCCGCCCCGCCGGCTATTCCTGACGCGAACCTAACGTTCGGCAAGCCAGCCTTTATGCCAGCCAGCCACCATGACTGACTCCATAGAGGTATTCCTGTGAAAAAAAGAATCTTGCCGGGGCAAAAGACCCGGATTGCCTGCCCTGCCGTTTTCGCCAAACGCTCGATGGCGCGCCGCAGTAGGTTTTTGCCGCTGGGGGCGGCCGTCGTTGCAGGTTTGCTGGGCGCCGCCGATGGGGCGTTTGCCGAAGAAGACAAGACCTTGTCTGCGGTAACGGTGACGGCAACCCAGGATGGGCCGGATGGCTACCGCGCCACGAAGACCCGCGTCGGCAAGGTGGTGCAGGATCCGCATGACGTCCCTCAGGCCATCACCACGGTGACCCGGGCGCTGATCGAGGAGCAGGAAGCCAACTCCTTGCGCGAAGCACTGCGCAACGTTTCCGGTCTCAGCTTCAACGCTGCCGAGGGTGGTCGTTCCGGCGACAACATGAATCTGCGCGGTTTCTATACCTTTGGCGACATGTATCTCGACGGTATTCGCGATACGGCCCAGTACAACCGCGAACTGTTCAACCTCGAGCAGGTCGATGTGTTGCGCGGTGCAGCTGCCATGCTGTTCGGGCGCGGCCAGGCAGGGGGCGTGATCAATCAGGTCAGCAAGACGCCGATGCTCTACGGCATCAACAAGGTCGGCATCGGTATCGGCACCGATGGCTTCCAGGAGGTGAAGGCCGACCTGAACCAGCGGGTCGGTGATACCACGGCCTTCCGGATCAACGTGATGAATCGCGATGAAGGCAGTGCGCGCAGCAATCCCTATACCGGCACTGAACCGGAAATCCATCGCATGGGCTTCGCACCGAGCGTTTCGTTCGGACTGGGGACCAACCACGAAGTCACGCTGAGCCATTTGTGGGTCAAGACGCAGGATCGCGCCGATTACGGTGTTCCTTTCGTGAATCGCAAGCCCAACGAGGATATGGCGAAAGCCGGAAACTATTACGGCGTCGATGCCAACTTCGACGACAGTGAGACGAATATCTCTACCTTGAATTACCTGTTCAAGATTTCGCCGGATACCCAGTGGCGAACTGTGATGCGGGCGGCCAACTACAAGCGTTCCTACTGGGCGGTGGCGGGGCAGGGCGTCCTGACCGCGAACAGCACGGCGGGACAAGCCAAAACCCGTGAGTTCGAGACCGATAATTACGTGTTGCAGAGCGATCTGAACACGGCCTTTACGCTGTTCGGCCTGAAGAACGAACTGATCACCGGTGTCGAATACCTCAACGAGGATTCGATCCGCTGGGCGCTGCGCAACCTGGGTACTGCCAACAACCCACTGTACAAGCCGGGTCAATATACGACGGCGGCGCCGGCTACCTACAAGGGCGAAACCTACAGCGCCTACGTGCAGGATAGCCTTGAGTTCATTCCGGACTGGAAGATGACGCTCGGCATCCGCCGCGACATCATGCAGTCAGAATACTTCACGACGACGGCCTTTAGCGGCAATTTCGCCGAAAACAGCTACCGGGCTGGCCTGTCCTGGCAACCGACCGCGGCGCAGCACTACTACGCCGGGTGGAGCGATTCGTTCAGCCCGACTGCCGATCTTTATCAGTTGTCCGGTAACCAGTATCCGGCCGAGCGATCGAAGGTGTTCGAGCTGGGCAGCAAGTGGCTGCTGGCCGATGGCAACCTCTCCCTGCGCACTTCGCTCTACCGCGCTATCAAGGATTGGGAACGCAATACCGACCTCGAATCGACGGCGACCATCCTGACCCGCAAGCGGCAGTCGGATGGTGTCGAACTCGAAGTGGCCGGCCGGATTACCGACAGCTGGGAAGTGTTCAGCGGCCTGTCGCTGATACATGCAGAGATTCTTGAAGTGGCGCCGGGCAACGGTAATGTGAATTTCATCGGCCAGATGCCGCGCAATACGCCGAAGAGGACCTTCAACCTGTGGTCGACCTACCAATTGCCCTATGGCTTCAAAGTTGGTGGCGGCATGGAGTACAAGAGCCAGCGTTACGGCGGGGCGCCGACCGGTACGGTGGCTTTCAACCCGAACTGGGTGCCGTCCTACACTCGCTGGGATGCGATGGTCTCCTACGACCAGCCCAAGTACACGGTCAAGTTCAACGTCCAGAACATTTTCGACAAGCTGTATTACGACGCCCTGTATGACAACGGCGGTTTTACCGTGCCCGGCCAGGCACGCCGTTTCATCCTGAGCACCGAGTACAAATTCTGATCGCAACGGAGTCACATTCATGAAAAAGCAATTAGCCCTGGTCGCGCTGGCTGTGCTGGCGAGTTTCGCAACGCAGGCGCAGGAGAAAGTGCTCAACCTGTATTCCGCCCGCCATTACCAGACGGACGAGAAGCTCTACGACAACTTCACCAAGCAGACCGGCATCAAGATCAACCGGATCGATGGCAAGGAAGACGAGCTGATGGAGCGCATCCGCAACGAAGGCACCAACAGCCCGGCCGACGTGTTCATTACCGTCGATGCCGCCCGTCTGGCCAATGCGGATGCTCTCGGGCTGTTTGCGCCGGTCAAGTCCAAGCTGCTGGAGAGCCGCATTCCGGCCCACCTGCACACTGACACCTGGTTCGCCTTCTCGACCCGGGCCCGCGTCATCATCTACAACCGCAGTGCGGTCAAGGCCGAGGATGTGGCGACCTACGAATCGCTGGCCGACCCGAAGCTGAAGGGCAAGCTGTGCAGCCGCTCGGGGGCGCATCCGTACAACCTGTCGTTGGTTGCCTCGCTGATCGCGCATGACGGCGAAGCGAAGACGGAGGAATGGGCCAAGGGCGTGGTCGCCAATTTCGCCCGGGCGCCTAAGGGCGGCGATACCGACCAGATCAAGTCGGTCGCCCTCGGCGAGTGCGGCGTGGCGGTGTCGAATACCTACTACCTGGCCCGCCTGATCCGTTCCGACAAGGTCGATGAGCGCCGCATGATGGAGCGCGTCGGTATCGTCTGGCCGAACCAGGCCAATCGCGGCACGCACATCAACATTTCCGGTGCCGGCGTGGTTAAGACCTCGAAGAACGTCGAGGCGGCTGTGAAGTTCCTCGAATACCTGGCCAGCGACGAGGCTCAGCGCTACTTCGCCGACGGCAACAATGAATGGCCGGTGGTGGCCAGCGTGGTGACCGGCAATCCGGCACTGGAGGCGATGGGCAAGTTCAAGGCTGACACCCTGCCAATCGGCGCGCTGGCCAAAAATGTCGTGGCGGCGCAAAAGCTGCTCGACCGCGCCGGTTATCGTTAAGCGGGGCATGGAAATGAAAAACATGCATCGCCGTGATTTTCTCAAGCTGGCCGGCGCCTGCAGCTTGCTCGCCCAGGGCGGTATTGCCATGGCGGCCAGCGAGAGCGAGCCGCAACGCGCCTTGATCGCCGCTGCCTGGCGCGGCCCGAACCCGACTGACACTTATTACGCTGGCGTCCTGGTCGCCGACTGGGCGCGCAAGAAGCTGGATATCCGCCATGCCACGCCGCTGCCGACGCGGCCCCACGGTTTGCTGCCAGAGGAGGATGGCAGCCTGCTGGTGACCGGCGTGCGACCAGGCACCTGGTTGATGCGCATCGACCCGGAAGGCAAGCTCGTCCGTCAGCTCGATATCGAGCCTTCCGCCAATGTGCTGCTCAACGGTCATGCCATCGTCGGCAAGGCCGGCGATCTGGTGTTCACCACCGAAACTGACTTTGCCTCCGGGCGAGGCAAGGTCGGCGTACGTGACCGCATTACGCTGAAGAAAATCGGCGAGTGGGACACCGGCGGCATGGAGCCGCACCAGTTGCTGCTCGATGCCGAAGGTAACCTGGTGGTCGCCAACGGTGGCATTCCGCGTAACCGGGCCGACAAGAAATTTGACCTGGCGCGCATGGATTCCTCGCTGGTTCGCCTCGATGCCCGTAACGGCAAGCTGTTGCGCCAATGGACGGTGGACGACAGTCGGCTGAGCCTGCGCCATATTGCCTGGAGCACTGCGCCGAACGGCGAGCGGCGCCTGGGTATCGCCATGCAGGCCGAGCACGGGGAGGCGGCACAGCGCAGCCGCGCTCCGCTGCTTGCCGTTCTGGAAGGAGACCAATTGATCGTGCCGACGCGGGCCAACGACGGTTTCGGCTACGGCGGGGACATCGCCGCCGCGTACAACGGCGGCTTCGTGGTTTCCAGCAATCAGGCCGGTCTGGCCCAACTCTGGCATCCCGGGGCGCCGGACAAACTGACACCCGTTGTCCAGTTGGAGGAAGCCTACGCCATGGCCGAATGGAATGGTCCCCAGCCGGGCGGTGGCGTTCTTGTCTCGACGGCATTGGGGCTGGTCCGTTGGCATCCGTCGGCCAAGCCGGTCTTCCTGGTCTGGCCGAAGCCAATGGCCTTGGATAACCACTGGGCCTTGATCGGCGAGGCCTGAGCGGGACATTGGGTGTAAAACAAAACGGGAGCCAATCGGCTCCCGTTGTTCATGCTGATAACTGTTTGTGAAAATCAGGCGGCGCGGCGCGTGGCCTT
>JAGTRV010000128.1 GCA_018262245.1 Pseudomonadota bacterium
GCCCGCGGCAGCTGGTATTCCATGAAGGCGTTGCGGCCTTCGCGCTTCATCTGCTCGATGCGGGCCGAAAGCACCGGATCGTCAGGTGGTGCGAAGGGAATCTTGTCGATGACGACCAGCGACAGTGCCTCACCACGCACGTCCACACCTTCCCAGAAGCTCTGGCTGCCGACCAGAATGGAATTGCCGTGATGGCGAAAGCGTTGCAGCAGATCGTTCTTGCTGCCCTCGCCCTGGACCAGCAGCGGCATGTCGATGCCCTCGTCTTCCAGCTTGGCCTTGAGCAGTTCGTGCGTGCGGCGCATGGCGCGCAGACTGGTGCACAGGAAGAAGGCGCCCCCTTTGGCGGCCTTGACGGCCGGCCACGCTGCGTCAACCACGGCGTCGGTATAGTTCCAGGCATTCGGGTCGGGCATACCGAGCGGCGCATAGAGGATGGCCTGCTCGCCGTAGTCGAAAGGGCTGTGCCAGCAGGCCGAATCCGGGTCGCCGAGGCCGAGTTCGGCGCAGTAGTGATGAAACTTGCCCTGCACGGCCAAAGTCGCCGACGTGAAGATCCAGGCCCGCGGATGGCCGCCCATCTGCTTGCGGAAGATTTCGGCGACATTGAGCGGCGTCGAGGTGAGTTGCAGCGAATGCGTGAAGGCTTCGGCCCAGCGTACGTAGCTGAGATCGGTCAGGTTTTGCCACTGACCTAGCTGCTGAGCCAGTTCGGTCGCTCGCTGCCAGCACTTCTCCAGGCCTTCAGCTCGTTCGGCCTGGGTTTCTAGCAGGGCGGCGAAAGCGGTTACCTCGGCCTCCAGTGCCTTCAGTGCCGGGGCAAAATCGGGCTTTTCTTCCAGTTGGCCGTAGGAGAAACGGCCCGTATCGACGCCGACGGCCAGCCGCAAGTCCTTGGCGGCCTTTTCCAGCGTTTTGCTGGCTTCAGGCAAAGCCAGGCAATCGCGGGCCGAGGTCAGCGCTTCGGCGCGAGTGTCGCGGGCCAGATCGAGCACTTGCGCGGTCGATACCGAATCGCCGAAGAACAGCGTCGCCACTTCCGGCAACTGGTGTGCTTCATCGAAGATAACGGTGTTGCAGGCCGGGAGCAGTTCGGCCATGCCTTCGTCGCGCAGCATCACATCGGCGAAGAACAGGTGGTGATTGACGACGACCAGATCGGCCGCCATCGCCTCACGCCGCGCCGCCATCACGAAGCATTCCTTGTAGTCCGGGCAATCCTGGCCGAGGCAGTTGTCGCGCGTCGAGGTGGCGTGGCCCCAGACCGGCGAGTTCTCGGAAACCTCGATACACTCGGCCTTGTCGCCGCTTTGCGTCGTCTTGGCGAAGACCGAGATGCGGCGGGCGTCGGCGGCATCCTCGCGGGTCAGGAAGCGACCGTCAATAATGGCGTGTTGCAGATGGTAGGGGCAGACGTAGTTGGCCCGGCCCTTGAGCAAGGCAATCTTGACCGGCGCCTTCAGGGCATCGCGGACCATCGGCAGGTCCTTGTTGAACAACTGATCCTGCAGCGTCTTGGTCCCGGTCGAAACAATGACCTTGCCCCCCGACTGCAAGGCCGGCACGAGGTAGGCGAAAGTCTTGCCCGTGCCGGTACCGGCCTCGGCGATGAAGACGGCCTGACTGTGAATGGCTGCGGCGATGCGCTCGGCCATTTCGAGCTGCTGGTCGCGCACACGATAGCCGCCAATGGCCCGGGCCAGCGGCCCGTCGGGAGAGAATATTTCCGGAAGGGAGGACAAGGAGGAACACCTGAAAAATCAGGGCCGAATTTTATCAGATGCCGATGAAAGCCCCTTTCTTCCCGCATGGCAAAACCTGGAATCAGCCGACACCAAGCGCATGCTGTAACGCCTCATGTTGCTTTTTGGGCAATCCAGATTTTATTTTGTTGCTGCGCAGCATTATTGCCATTGACAATAATTCGCTTGTGCTAAATTGAACTCATAACAACAAGTGATGGAGACGAGCAACATGTGGATGGTCGGCATGTCGCATCGGGCTTCCGCCGCGGTCGCGTCATTTCGGCTTCCGGCATCCGCCTTCGCCACTTGAAGGTTATTGCAAGGAAACATAGCCATGAGCAGCCTGATCAAAACCAATGCCAGCGGCGAACTGGGCCTTCAAGCAATGCCCCATCCCCAGACGCATGGCACGGCACAAACCAAACCACGCAAAAGCCGCTGGCCAGCCCGTCTTGATGTGCTGCAGAGCGCCACCGGCCTCATCCTCGCTGTCTTCCTGATGGCGCACATGTTCTTTGTGTCCACCATTCTGATCAGCCAACAGGCTTTTTACACCGTGGCCCGTTTCTTCGAAGGGGCTTACTTCTTCGCCAGGCCCTACCCGGCGCTTGTCTCGTGTGTGGTTGCTGTTGTTATTGCCCTCTTTATTGGCCACGCCGGGCTGGCGATGCGTAAATTCCCGGCCGGGTTTCGCCAGTTCAATGCCTTCTGCCGGCACAAAAACCGGTTTCACCACAGCGATACCTCGCTGTGGTGGATACAAGCATGGACCGGGTTTGCCCTGTTCTTCATGGCCACCATCCACCTCTACGACATGTTGACCCAGCCGGCGCTGATTGGCCCCTTCGAATCGGCCGACCGGGTATGGAGCGGCAACATGTGGCCGCTCTATCTGGCGCTGTTGTTCGCGGTCGAACTGCATGGCGGCATCGGGCTGTACCGGCTGGCGATCAAATGGGGCTGGCTGGAAGGCAGCGATCCGCAGCGCAGCCGGCGGCGCCTGGCTATCGTTCGCTATTCGTTCAGTGCTTTCTTTGTCACCCTCGGGCTTGTCACGCTGCTCACCTACATCGATCTCGGCCGGGCCCATGCCGACCATGCCGGCGAGCGCTACATCCCGCCCCAGAGCATTTCTTCCGTGGACAGGCGCTGACATGGAAACCATTCACACCGACGTGCTGGTCATCGGCGGCGGATTGGCCGGCCTGCGCGCCGCACTGGCGGCCCGCAAGCGTGGCAATAGCGTGCTGATTCTCAGCCTGGTGCCCCCCAAGCGTTCGCACTCGGCTGCGGCCCAGGGCGGCATGCAGGCCAGTCTGGGCAATACAGCCAAGGGCGCCGGCGACAACGAGGATGTGCATTTCGAAGACACCGTGCGCGGCAGCGACTGGGGCAACGACCAGGAGGTCGCCCGCCTGTTCGTCCATACCGCCCCCAAGGCCGTGCGCGAACTGGCCAGCTGGGGCGTGCCGTGGAATCGTGTTCAGGCCGGCGAGCGCGAGGCGATCATCGACAACCGGAGGGTCACGCTCAGCGAGCCGGAAGCGGCTCACGGCCTGATTACCGCCCGCGACTTTGGTGGCACCAAGAAGTGGCGCACCTGCTATGTGTCCGATGGCACCGGCCATGCCATGCTCTACGCCATCAGCGACCAGACAATTGCCGAGGGCATCCCGGTCCATGAGCGTATGGAAGCCGTTTCGCTGATTCACGACGGCCTGCGCTGCTACGGCGCCATCGTCCGCAACCTGATCGATGGCAAGCTGGTGGCTTACATCGCCCGCGCCACCTGCATCGCCACCGGTGGGTTCGGGCGCATCTACCAGTCGACGACCAATGCGGTGATCAACGAAGGCATCGGCGCGGCGATTGCGCTGGAAACCGGCGTCGTTCCGCTTGGCAACATGGAGGCAGTTCAGTTTCATCCGACCGCCATCTTCCCGGCCGGTATCCTGGTCACCGAAGGTTGCCGTGGTGACGGTGGCTTGTTGCGCGACGTCGATGGTCACCGCTTCATGCCCGACTACGAGCCGGAAAAGAAGGAGCTGGCCTCGCGCGACGTGGTCTCGCGGCGGATGGAAGCCCATATCCGCAGCGGCAAGGGGGCAAGAAACCGTTTCGGCGAACATCTGTGGCTGGACATTACTCAGCTCGGCGCCCTGCACATCGACCACAAGCTGCGCGAAGTGAAGGAAATCTGCCATTACTTCCTCGGCATCGACCCGGCCCGACAATGGATTCCGGTCCGCCCGGCCCAACACTATTCGATGGGCGGCATCCGCACCAATGCGCACGGCGCCGCCTATGGCCTGAGCGGGCTGTTTGCCTGCGGCGAGGCTGCCTGCTGGGACCTCCACGGCTTCAACCGCCTGGGTGGCAACTCGGTGGCCGAAACCGTCGTTTCAGGAATGATCGTCGGCGACGCGATTGCCGATTTTTGTAGCTCCTCAGGCGGTGACATGCACCTTTCGACAGCACTGCTGCGCGAATGTGCTGACAAGGTACGGGCCGAATTCTCGGCTATCACCGATAACCACGGCCCGGAAAACCCGGCCGCCCTGCTCGGTGCGATGCAAGCGATCATGACTGACAAAGTTGGCATCGTTCGTCACGGCGAGCAACTGGCCGAAGCCGTCAGGGAACTGACGGAACTCGAGGCGCGTAGCCGGCAGATCGGCCTGCGCAACCATCGTCCGGGGGCCAATCCCGAACTGACGCTGGCCTGGCGCCTGCAAAAGATGCTCAAGCTGGCCATCTGCGTGGCCCACGGGGCCCGCCAGCGGACCGAGAGCCGCGGCGCGCATTTCCGTACAGATTTTCCGCGGCGCAACGACGCAGAATGGCTGAAACGTACGCTGGCCTACTGGACCGATCCGGCGCAGTTGGTTCCCTCATTGCACTACGAAGCGCTCGATGTCCGCCACATGGAACTGCCGCCCGGCTGGCGCGGCTACGGCGCCCGCGATGCCATCGAACATCCGGAAACAGCCCATCGGATGGCTCAGATCGAGACGATCAGGGCACAACTCGCCACAGCCGATCGCCATGCGGTGCAGGACGCGCTGATGCCATTCCGCCACCTGCTCCCCCGCCACCTGTGCGGCGACAATGCCCGCCCGGGAGAAAGCACATGATCCCCCTGCTCCGCCACGGAAAGCCAGACGGCCAGCCACGCCGCCTAACCCTGGAAATTCTCCGCCACAACCCGGCCGACCCGGCCAGCGTGCCGCACCTGCAAGCCTACGAAATCGAGGAAGCAGAGGGCATGACGCTGTTCATCGCGCTCAACGAAATCCGCGCCCAGCAGGATCCTTCGCTGATGTTCGATTTCGTCTGTCGGGCCGGCATTTGCGGCAGTTGCGCCATGCTGGTCAATGGCCGCCCCGGCCTGGCCTGCCGCACCTTGACCCGCGACCTTGGCGAGCGCATCACGCTGGCCCCGCTGCCGGTCTTCGAGCTGATCGGCGATCTGTCAGTCAATACCGGAAAATGGATGCGCGGCACCAGCGAACGCCTGCAAACCTGGATCCACAACGATACGGAAACCGATCTCGACGCCTTCGAAACACGGATGGAGCCGGCCACCGCCGAAGCCATCTACGAACTCGATCGCTGCATCGAATGCGGCTGCTGCATCGCCGGCTGCGGCACGGTGCAGATGCGCGAGCGTTTCGTCGGCGCCGTCGGCCTCAACAAGATTGCCCGCTTCCGGCTCGATCCGCGGGATACACGTAGTGACGAGGATTTCTACGAACTGATCGGTGACGACGATGGCGTTTTCGGCTGCATGTCGCTGGTCGGCTGCCACGACGTTTGTCCCAAGCAGTTGCCGCTGCAAACGCAGATCGCCTTCCTACGGCGAAAGATGGCCCTGCAAGGGATGCGCTGAACGGAGTGCCGCAGCATTGACCAAGAGAAAATGCCATTCAGCAAACACCAATTCGCGCTTACACAAATGCAAAGCATCTGCAATGCCTGCACTCATCTGCGCCTAAATTGACAAAATTGATGTCGAAAAATTTTACAAACCCATTTCCCAGAACGCCAACATCAGCAGGAAATAAATACAACGAATTGATTAAACGAGAATTTATATTTTTGGCACCAATATTGCTCATACACAATCATGTTAATAATCGTAATATGGTGACAAAGATGAAACCGAACACAATTTTGACAGTTTTGGCAATTGCCGCCACCTTCGGATCAATGCCTGCTGATGCCGCGAGTTGCACATTTAGCAACACCGTCGCAATAACCGGGATTAATCTTGTAAATCCAGATGGATCAGCTGGTACTGCTTTGGCAATTCCCGATTTGACCCCCACCGCTTGCATCGTCGCGGATGGCAACATCAGTGGAAATTACCCGGTAGGTTCCAACATCGGCATCTTGGGTGAGGGTGTCCTGAATGGCGGGGCGGGCAACGGCGCTAACACCCAGATTTTTGACCCTTATTTCTTGCCCCCCTCAAACCCAAGTACTGGCATTGTTCTGAATGATCAATACTTGCCGTCTCCATTAACGTACCCAACCGAGAAACTCGTTAATAACGTGGACCCCGGCTGGATAAAGTTGTATTCCACCGACGGCGGATATGGCGCAAATCCAACGCTGGGTAATCTATCGCTGGTCATTAGTCAGTTAATGACAATTAACGTGACCGGAGGCAATGGCACAAGCGGGACTTGGAGTCTCAATTTGAATCCACAAATCATCACCCAAGTCCAGAGTGTATTGGGTCGAAATGCCTTTGATCATTTGGCCTTTGTTCTAAAGTCAAGCACTGAATCCATTGTCTATGACTTTGACTTTAACGTATATGCCCAATACTTTGCCTATCTAGGTCAGAATATTCCCTTCGACTATGTGACGCCCTACGACTTCTCTGGCACTTGGAAGATGACGGACTTCACCAACCAAAATGGCAATACGCAGGGCTTATCTCACATGGAAATTTGGGCACGCGACCCGGATGCAACTCAGAACATTCCCGAACCCGCCAGCCTGGCCCTTCTCGGCCTCGGTCTTGCCGGTCTCGGCCTGAGCCGTCGCAAGAACAAGCAACAGTAATAACTCATTGCTCAGACAAAGGGTCGGCTAGTCCGACCCTTTTTTTGTGCAGAGAAAAACTCTCCGCGGAACCGCTTACAGCCGCTTCGCCAATCGCCGCACCGTCGCCGACATGGCGATGCTCCCCTGGCTGGCGAAGGCCTCCAGATTGGTTTCTATGTCATCCGGGCTGTACAGGTAATTCACCATCAATCCGAATGACTGCCGGAAGCCCTTGGCCGAACTGTCGCCAAGGTAGTTGATGCGCTCGACCCGCGCGCCATTGCCCAGATGGAAGCGCGATACCGGGTCGAATGGCGCCCCGGCTTCACCGCCACCCTGCTTGGCACTGGCCAGATATCGGGCACCAAGACGGCTCAGCGGATCGCGCAGGGAGCGAACGAGTTTCTTGTCAGTCGCCCAGGTGCCCATGGAAAGTTCTTCCAGCGACAACTCGATGCCGACCTCCGCCAAGGTGTGCGGGTTCTTGCGCAGCCAGGCGGCCATTGCCGGCATCGGCGACAGCGTGGCGAAATTGGCCAGCTTCGGAAAATCGCGTTTCAGGTCATCGATCACGCGCTTCAACAGGAAGTTGCCGAACGAGACGCCGCGCAGACCCACCTGCGTGTTCGAGATCGAATAGAAGATCGCCGTATCGGCCTTGCGGTTGTCGAAAACCGGTGCATGCTCGTCAAGCAGCGCCTGAACGTTATCGGCCAGATGGTCGGTCAGCGCTACCTCGACAAAGATCAGCGGCTCAGCCGGCATGCGCGGATGGAAGAAGGCGTACAGGCGGCGATCCGAATCAAGCCGGTTCTTCAGGTCGGTCCACGAGCGGATTTCGTGCACCGCCTCGTACTCGATCAGCTTTTCCAGCAAGGCGGCCGGGGAATTCCAGGTGATGCGCTGCAATTCGAGAAAGCCGACATCGAACCAGGCCGAGAGCCGCGACTCCAGCTCGCGGTCAAGCACCGCCAGTTCCCGGTCGTTTTCAAGATAACGCAACAGGTCGGCGCGCAGATCGACGAGAAATTTCACGCCCTGTGGAATGGCATTGAACTGGGTCAGGATGCGGATGCGCGACGAACGCATGGCGCCCCGCATCGCCGCTTCCGCCTTCCATTGCTCCGGCGTGCCAACAGCCTTCTGATAAGCCGCATGCGCCGTCGCCACCTTGGCCGGATCGGGCCCGAACTCCAGCGCGATCAACTTGAGGAAGCGGTGCCGCCCCGCGTCATTGAGGCCGAGATAAGTCTCGGCCAGCCGTGCCGCCCGAGCACGGGCCGAGACCTCGCCGCCCTGCCCGTCAGCACATTCGCGCAACTGGGCGCGCAACTGCTCGACACCACGTGCCGTCAAGGCCACGCGCTCGGCGCTGCCGCCCATCAGGGAACGCAGCTTGTGAACCAGATTTCCTGCCACCATGACTCGCCTCCTTTACCGCTATTTTGCCTCAGGATGGACGAAGCGACGTCGGATGCAGCCTCGCGCCATCGCCTTGATCGGAACGAATCCACTCAAAGCACTTTGAATCTTTGCTGCTCCCTACAACCAGGGCACCTAATTCAATCGGACATTTCGTCGAAACCAAGGATGGCTGCCGCGGGATACCACGCCATACGACCGGAATCCAGCCAGTAATCGCCCAACAAAGCCAAAGGCCCGGCTATTTCCGTCGGATGGTAGCTCATCAGGCTGATTCGCCTTGCCAAATAGCGTATCGTCGATTGGCCGTGATAGGCCCGCAGTCGCTCGACAACCGGCCCGGCCGGCCAGGCCGCGACATAGAGGCCAACCGTGCAATGCGGCACATAGTTGCCCTGCAGGCGATTGATGCCGTTTTCAGCCAGGCATTCGCGTATCGATACCAGCCGGCCAGCAGTCTCGCTGACTTGCAGATACGGTGCCGAAACGAAGCTGCTCAGGCCGCCGATCTCGAGCTCGAACTCGACCAGGCCAGCAGCGCGCAATACGGCGAACGGCCGCGATGCCATTCGACGAAATCCCGTCGCTCGCTACCGATTGTGCTGTCCGCCGAAGCCAGTTCCATGAAGTCCAAAACCCTCAAAACGATAGGGTAGCGCAGGCATACCCCAGGCGGGTCATCGCCCGTCCTGCATGCGTGTTTGATTGACCAAGCATCGCATCAAAAAAACGCCAAAAAACAAACACAAATCTATATTAATTGCCAAATTTCATATTTTGCATGAAAATGCCAGTTATTGATTTGTAGTATCGCGCCCCCAAGAGCCTTAGCAAGGAAAAGTCTTTCCCGCACGAGCCGCCAAGGAAACCATGAAATTATTTCAGCTCCAAGCCAACCAAAGAACCTACAACCTCGCTGCACTAGGGTTCTTCGTCATCATGGTTGCGGCAATGGTCGTCAATGCGCTGATCGTCAACTACAACCCGGAAACTCGTTCGTTCATCGCTAGCGGCGAGACTCATTTCCGGTTCTACGGCGTGTTGCTTGGGCTCGTCATGGCTGCTGCACTGTTCTTGAGTTACCACCGTGGCAACACGTTGGCACTCAAGCTGAGCACCTTGATTGCCATCATCACTGTTACATCGGGTTTGCAACTGCGGGCATTCGATTTCGCGGTACCACAAGCAATCTGGATTCCCTTCATCCTGGCGCTGGCCGTCACCAATATCCGATGGTCGCTTTTCGTTTTTGCAATAACGGTAGCACTCACCTGCTACCGCTTTCCCAATGCCTTTCAGAGTCCGTTTGGCGGTCAGGTGACTGCGATCATTCTCACGCTGCTCACGGTCAGCCGTCTCGTTCAGGATCTGCTGGTAAAAAATGCCACGAAGGCAGAGCAGAAGGCTCGCGACATGGCGGCCGACATCGCCTGCAAAAACCAGCAGCTCAAGGAAAGCCAGGATGACCTTGATGCCACGCTGGCCGCCATTCCGGACATTCTGTTCGAGATGGACGAAATCGGTACCTATCTTGCCATTCGCACCAATGACGAGCACTTGCTCACGGCCTCAAAAGATGAACTGATGGGCCGTACTGTAAGCGATGTATTACCACCACAAGCGGCAGCCGTCGTTCATCAAGCCTTGGCCGAGGCAAAGAGGCAGGGAAAGAGTTACGGCCGAGTGATCAAGCTGCCATTGGCGCAAGGCGATGCCTGGTTCGAATTGTCGGTGGCGAGGAAAGACCGCACGGACACGGAGGGAAGTCGCTTCATTGTGATTAGCCGCGACATCACCAGTCGCCATCGGGCCGAGGAAGAAGCCCAGCGCCTCTCTCAGGTCATTGAGCAAAGCCCCGAGTCCATCGTTATTACGGACCTGAAGACACACATCGTTTATGCAAATTCGGCGTTTAAAGACGCCTCCGGCTACACCGTCGAGGAGGCCATCGGTCGGCCTGCAGCCCTCCTCGGTTCGGGGCGCACACCCGCTGCCACCAAAGATGTCATGTGGTTCACCCTGGAGCAAGGCAAAGTCTGGCAAGGTGAATTCATCAACCGCCGCAAGGATGGCAGCGACTATCTGGAGCAAGTGATCATCTCGCCCCTGCGCGACTCTTCCGGAGAGGTAACGCACTATGTGGCCATCAAGCGGGATATCACCGCATTGAGGCAGCAAGAGCAGGAAATCGCACGCGACAGGAAACGATTGATCAACGTGTTGTCGGGGACGGGAGCCGGCCCCTGGGAATGGGATATCGACTCCGGGAAACTGATCCTGGATGGCGCCTCCAGCAATCTGGTCGGGCGCTCCCTCGCCGAATTTGGAGATGATCACCTGGAGGCCTGGTTCAGCCGTATCCATCCGGAAGATCGACTGGTTCTGGAAAAAAGCCTGGCCGACCATCTGGCGGGTGACAGCGGGCGATTCGAGATTGAATACCGTATCCAGCATGCCGACCAGCGCTGGGTCTGGATTCAAGTGCGCGGCAAGGTGATTGACTGGAGCAAGGACAGAAAGCCGCTGACCATGTACGGCGTGCATCTGGATATTACTGCCCACAAACAGGCTGAAGAGCAACGCCAATATCTGGAGAGCATCCTTCATTCGGCCATTGAGGCCATCGGGGAAGGCTTTTCAGTGTACAACGCGGCGGACCGACTGACCTGGTGCAATGAGCAGTATCGTCGCTTGTATACCATTTCCGCCCCCGCCTTCGTTCCCGGCACCTCGTTCGAAGAAATCATCCGCTACGGTATCGAGCATGGCCAATACCCTGAAGCGCAGGCCAACCCGGAAGCCTGGGTTCAAAAACGACTTGCAGCCCACCGGCAAAGTGAATCCAATTTCATTCAAAAACTGGCTGATGGCCGTTGGCTGGATGTCCGGGAACGCAAAACCGCCGATGGCTCGATCGTCGGCTTTCGGGTAGACATTACCGAATTGATGCATGCCAAGCAGGCAGCCGAGGCGGCAAACCGTGCCAAGAGCGAGTTCCTGGCCACAATGAGTCACGAAATTCGCACACCGATGAACAGTATCCTGGGCATGGCCCAGATACTCTGCGGCCCGGATGTATCGGACCCGCGCAGCCGGGATTACGGGCGCGTCATCCTCGAATCGGGAAAAACCCTGCTCACCATTCTCAATGACGTGCTCGATCTGGCCAAAGTGGAGGCCGGGCGCGTTGAACTCGATCCGACCCCCTGGCTACCGCAACAACTGGCTCAGGACATCCTGGCGCTATTCCGGGGCGTCGCTCAGGGCAAAGGTCTGATCATCTCCGCGGAGTGGGATGGACCGCGCACTCAGGAATATCTGGCCGACGGCTACCGCCTGAAACAGATGCTCTCGAATCTGGTATCGAATGCTTTAAAGTTCACGGCGATTGGTTCAGTCGACATCCGCATCTCCGAAATCGACCGCACCAATGACGTCGCAACGCTCGAATTTTCCGTGACCGATACAGGTATCGGCATTTCCTCCGAAAAACAGCAGGGGCTCTTCCAGCCCTTCACGCAGGCCGACGGTTCCACCACCCGGCGCTACGGCGGCAGTGGGCTGGGCCTGTCTATCGTTCGCCATCTGGCGGAACTGATGGGAGGTGAAGCCGGGCTGGAAAGCGAGGAGAAAAAAGGCAGCCGCCTGTGGTTCCGTATTCCAGCCCCCCTGGCAACAAGCACCTCGGCCGCCAACGAATCGAATGCCACCAGCCAGGCGCAGTCCGGGCTTGTACCCAGCTTCTCCGGATCCGTTCTGGTTGCCGAGGACAATGCGCTGGAGCGCAAAGTACTTGGCACACTCTTGAGCCGCCTCGGCCTCAGCGTCAGATTCGCCACGGATGGTCGCGAAGCAGTCAGCGCTGCATGCGCCGATGATCGCCCCGACATGATCCTGATGGATTGCCTGATGCCTGGGCTCGACGGCTATGCTGCCGCGCGGGAAATTCGCGAGCATGAAGCACAATGCGGACTCCCCCGCATTCCGGTCGTCGCCATCAGCGCTTCGGTCTTTGCCGAAGATCGCGAATGTTGCCTGCAAAGCGGGATGGATCATTTCCTGCCCAAGCCCTTCGTCGTGTCGGATCTACGCCGGATTCTCGTCGACGTCTTGACCCAGGACGCCGCTCCGGCAGGAACACCCGGCATTTCCGCTGCCAAGACCACGATATTCGATCGGGCGCAATTGCGGCGAGCCATCGAGGCGCTCATACCGCTGCTTGAATTGGGCAAATTCGATGCACTCCAACGCTTCTCCGAGCTGCAATCAAGTGCCATCAACACGGATATCGCCGACGAAATCGACGAAATCGCAGACTCAGTCAAGACCTTTCAGTTCCAAGCCGCACTGGGCCGCCTGCGTGCCCTGGTCAATGGCTAGCTCCCGAGGAATAACATGTCCCCACGCAAACCGCGCATCCTGGCCATCGACGATATG
>JAGTRV010000129.1 GCA_018262245.1 Pseudomonadota bacterium
CATCCGCTGGCCCGACCCGCCGCTGCTCCAGGAAGCCCGGCTGCTCAACCACAAGCTCTACGCGGCGCTGGCCTATTGCCGCGTCAACAAGCTGAACCGGGTGATCATCGATTCGCCGAATCCGCGCCTCGGCATCCTGACCGCCGGAAAATCGTATCTCGACGTCCGCCAGGCACTCGACGAACTCGGCATCGACGACGCGCTGGCCGCCGAGATCGGCATCCGGCTTTACAAGGTCGGCATGGTCTGGCCGCTTGAACCGGAAGGCGTCCGCCATTTCGCGGAGGGACTGGAGGAAATCCTCGTCGTCGAGGAAAAGCGCCAGTTGCTCGAATACCAGCTCAAGGAAGAGCTCTACAACTGGCGCGAGGATGTCCGCCCGCGCGTCGTCGGCAAGTTCGACGAAATCGGCGAATGGTCGGAAGGCAACTGGCTGCTGCCGGCGACGGGTGAACTGCCGGTGGCGACCATCGCTCGCGTCATCGCTGAACGCATCGGCCGCTTCTTCACCTCGCCGACCATCGAATCCCGCCTGAACCTCATCGCCGCCAAACAGCAGGCCGCCAATACGCCAATCGTGCTGACCGAACGCAAGCCGCATTTCTGTTCCGGCTGCCCGCACAACACCTCGACCCGAGTTCCCGAAGGCTCGCGCGCCGTCGCCGGTATCGGCTGCCATTACATGGTGACGTGGATGGATCGCAGCACCTCGACCTTCACCCACATGGGCGGCGAAGGCGTGCCCTGGGTCGGTCAGGCGCCCTTCACCAGCGAAAAGCACATCTTCGCCAACCTCGGCGACGGCACCTATTTCCACTCCGGCCTGCTCGCCATCCGGCAATCCATCGCCGCCAAAGTGCCGATCACCTACAAGATCCTCTACAACGACGCCGTGGCGATGACTGGCGGCCAGCCGGTCGACGGCATCCTCAGCGTCGCCCGCATCACCCGCCAGCTGGAGGCCGAGGGCATAGCAAAGATGGTCATCGTCGCGGCCGAACCGGAGAAGTACGCCGAGATCGTCGACCTCGCCCCCAATGTGCCGATCCGCCACCGCGATGATCTCGACGCGGTGCAGCGCGAACTGCGCGAATACCCCGGCGTCTCGATCCTGATCTACGACCAGGTCTGCGCCACCGAAGCCCGCCGCCGGCGCAAGCGCGGCAAGATGCCGGCCATCAGCCAGCGCGTCTTCATCAACGAAGCCATCTGCGAAGGCTGCGGCGACTGCTCGGTGCAATCCAACTGCCTGTCCGTCGTGCCAGTCGAAACGGCCTTCGGCACCAAGCGACAGATCGACCAATCGTCGTGCAATCAGGATTTCTCCTGCCTCAAAGGCTTCTGCCCCAGCTTCGTGACCATCGAAGGCGGCAAGCCGAAGAAAGGCAATGCCGCCCAGCCAGACGCGCTCGATGCCGAAGACTGGCCTATCCTGTCCGCTCCTGTCCTGCCAACCACGACTCAGCCCTACAACCTGCTAATCACCGGCGTCGGCGGCATGGGCGTCATCACCCTCGGCGCCCTGGTCGGCATGGCCGCCCACCTCGACGGCAAGGGCATCTCGACGCTCGACATGACCGGACTGGCGCAGAAGTACGGTGCCGTCTTTTCCCACCTGCGCATCGCCGACCGCCCGGAAGACATCCACGCTGCCCGCATCGCCACCGGCGAAGCACATGCTGTGCTCGGCGGCGATCTGGTCGTCAGCGCCGGCAGTGAGGCGCTGTCCAAGATGCTCGAAGGACGCACCCGGGCTGTCGTCAGTTGTACCGACACGCCGACCGCTGACTTCACCCGCAACCGCGACTGGCACTTCCCGCTGGCCGGGCTGCAAAAAAGCCTGACCGAAACGCTGGGCAGCACCGCCGTTGATTTCATCGATGCCCAGCACCTTGCCACCCGGCTGATGGGCGACGCGCTCTACGCCAACATGCTGCTCCTCGGCTACGCCTGGCAAAAAGGTCTGGTGCCGGTTTCCGCCGCCGCACTCGAGCAGGCCATCGAACTCAATGGCGCCGCAGTCACCGCCAACCGCGAAGCCTTCCTGTGGGGGCGGCGGGCAGCAGTCGCCCCGGAGAAAGTGGCCAAAATTGCCGGTCCGCTCGGCGGCCAACCCTTCGTCGAACTCACACTGGACGAGCTGATCGCCAGCCGCATCGCCCATCTCACGGCCTATCAGGATGCCAGCTTGGCCCAGCGCTACGAAAACCGGCTGGCCAGCATCCGCGCCATCGGCAACGAGACTCTGACGCGCACGGTCGCCACGCAATACGCCCGCCTGCTTGCCCCCAAGGACGAATATGAAGTCGCACGCCTGTATGCCGCCAGCGATTTCCGGCAACGGCTGGCCGACACGTTCGATGGCGACTTCCAGCTTGCCTTCCACCTCGCACCGCCACTTTTTTCCAAACCCGGCAGTGACGGCCGACCAAAGAAAATCCGCTTCGGCCCCTGGCTGATGCCAGTGCTCGGCCTTCTGGCCAAGGCAAGAAAGCTGCGCGGCAGTTGGCTCGATCCTTTCCGGTTTGGCCACGAAAAAGCCGCAGAGCGCAGCCTGTTAGCCGACTACGAAGCCGATCTTGATCTGATCAGCAGCCACCATAGCGCCGACAGCACATTGGCACTGGCCACTTGGCCGGCCGAGGTCAGAGGCTTCGGCCCGGTCCGCGCCGCGGCCGAGAGACAAGCCAGACAGGCAAGAGAAAGGGCGAGAACGGCCTTGATGGCATAAAATCCGGGGATGACCTCACCCCCACTTCGCCAATTCGCCCTGCAAGGGGCGGCGGCCATTCTTGTTCTCTCGCTGGCGTGGCCCTACTACGGACTGAATGGCGAAGTCATGCCCTGGCTGCAGACCAGCCTGGCGATCGGTGGCGTCGCCCTGATCTTCGCCACGCTTTCCCGCCAGCCCTGGTGGTGGCGAGTCATCCACGCCGGTTTCATGCCGCTCGTCTGGTTCACCCACACGCTGGCCATCGATCCCGGCTGGTTCCTGCTCGCTGCCATCCTGCTGCTGCTCGTCTTTCGCGGCGCACTATCCGGACAGGTACCGCTCTATTTATCCAACAAGCAGACCGTCGCGGCGCTGGCCGAACTGCTGGCCGCACGCGGCCCGACCCGCTTTCTCGATCTCGGCGCCGGTCTCGGCAGCACCACGGTGCCACTGGCCGACGCCCTCCCCGACAGCCATTTCACCGGCTACGAAAACGCCCCGCTGACCTGGCTGGTCGGCCGTTTTTTCAGCCTGGGCCGACCCAATATCCGTTGGCGCTGGGATGATCTCTGGATGGCAAAACTCGGTGACTACGACGTGGTCTATGCCTTCCTGTCGCCGGCTCCGATGCCTCGACTCTGGGAAAAGGTAAAAGCCGAAATGCAGCCGGGCAGCCTGTTCATCAGCAACAGTTTTCCAGTACCCGGCCTGACGCCCGAGCGGGTCATTGAGGTCGACTGCACGCCACCTCGGCCGCTCTATTGCTACCAGCTGTAGGCAGCATGATTAGCAGAAAGCCCGAAACTCTCGCCCTGAGCATTGCACTGGTCGGCACCCTGGTGGTTTTGCTTGTTTTTCTGGCCGACCTCGCCCTGGCACGCCACCGCGACCTGGAATCCGGCGAACGTCGGCTCCAGCATTTCGGTCTGATGATGGCCGAGCACACCGCCCGGACTTTCGAAGCCGTCGACGTCCTGCTGCGCGAGACGGCAACCGATCTCTCGCACAGCCGCCGCGACTGGGAAACATGGGATACCAGCAAGGGCTGGGAATACATTGCCCAGCGTCATTCGCGGGCCATGCCGCAGCTGCGCGACCTGATCATTTTTGATCGGTATGGCAACCAACGCTTTATCTCGACCTTCTTCCCGGCCCCCCACATCAACGTCAAGGACCGCCCCTATTTCATCGCGCTTGAGGATGGAGCCGAGTCCTCCACCTTCGGCCCCTATATCGGCCGCAACAGCGGGCGTTACACCTACGCCATCGCCCGCCGCCTGACCGGTGACAACGGACATTTTGCGGGCGTCGTCTTTGCGGCCATGGAGCCGGCCTATCTTCAGGATTTCTGCTGGTCGAACCGTCTGTCCGATGATTTCGAAACCGTCCTCATCAACCAGAAAAGCGAAATCATCGCCTCCTGCCGCCCCTCCGACCTCAGCCGGCAATCACCAATTCTCGGCGCCCAAGCCGCAGCAGCCTTGTACGGTGGCCAACTAAAGGGTTTCATTCCGGAGAATGGCTTGACCAGCGGCAACGGTTACCTAATCGCCGTATCCCAAGTCCCCGGCTTTACCGACCTGCGAGTGCTCAGCGTGATCCCGGAAAAGACACTGCTGGCCGCCTGGCATAACCGCCTGTTCGAACTGGGTACCCTGGCTCTGCTGGTCAGCATCGTGCTGCTCGTCACCGGACTGCTGGTTCGCCGCCAGGTTCGCGACATGGCGGCCATGACCGAGGAACTGGCGGCCAGCCACGATCTGCTCGAAGAACGCGTCCGCGAAGCTACCCAAGAGCTGGCCGGACAGAAGAATGCCGCCGAACGCGCCAACACGGCAAAGAGCCGCTTTCTCGCTGCGGCCAGTCACGACTTGCGCCAACCCTTGCACGCACTATCGCTGTTCGCCACTGACCTGCAGCGCCAGATTCGCAGCGGCACCCCGCAGGAACTGCCCCGGCTGGCCGAACAAATATCAGCCTCGACGACCATTCTTGGCGAACTGCTCGATTCGCTGCTTGACATCTCCCGACTCGATGTCGCCGGCATCAAGCCAGATAGCCGCCCAACCCCGTTGCAGCCGATCTTCGAGCGCCTCGCCAATTCCTTCCGGCGCGCCGCGACCGACCGCAATATGAGCTTGCGTTTCCATCCGACCACGCGATGGGTGGAAACCGACCCGATCATGCTCGAACGCATGATCGCCAATCTGGTATCCAATGCCTTGCGCTATACCCCGCCCGGCGGCAGCGTGCTGGTTGCCGCCCGCAACAGGGGCGACAGGGTGCTGATCGAAATCAGGGATAACGGTATCGGCATCGCCCCCCAACACCAGGCCGCCATTTTTGCCGAGTTCTACCAGGTTGGAAACACGGCCCGGGAACAGAACAAGGGACTGGGATTAGGCCTGTCCATCGTCGATCGACTGGCCAAAGCACTGGGGATTGAGGTAAAGCTCAACTCAAGGCAGGGGGAAGGAACCAAGTTCACGCTCAGCGTAGCGAGCAGCCAGCCAGTTGTTGCCGGGCCGGCCGCAATCGACAACCCGCCACAAGCCGGCAAGGTTCACTGCATCGGCACCTCGGAAGAGATGCTGTCCTGCATCGAACTGATGAAACGCTGGGACTATGCCGTCAGCAGCGATGATGGCAGCCGGACCGAGCGCCGGCCCGAAGATGCCGTATTGATCGCTGAACCCGAACTTGCCGCTGCCGCCAGTGCTGAACTGGTGACCGGCATGCCCTTGGTTGTCCTGGTCCGTGACCCGGGCGCAAGCCTGCCGGCCGGGGCTCACGCGCTGCCCGTACCAGTGCGCCCAGCCAAGCTGCGGGCGCTACTGAACCAGCTTCAGAAGACGCTTTCGAAATCGACGCCGTAACGGGCAACGGCAACCAGCGCTTGCGTCCGGCTGCTGACGCCTAGCGCCTTGAATACCGCAGTCGCATGGATCTTGACCGTCCCCTCAGACAAGCCAAGCTGATCGGCAATGTCCCGGTTCGACAAGCCACGCACCATCAAGGCAAGCACCTGTCCCTGACGGTCGGTCAAGCCAATCTCGTCGGGACGCACCCCGTTTTTCGGCGGCGGCGGCACCGGCGTAGCGTCGTCCAGCCGTGCTGCCGACTGGCCGTTCGGCCGGAAGATGTTGCCGGCCAATACTTCGCGCACCGCCGAGAGCAAGGCCTCACCGGAGAAGGCCTTGGGAATGAATCCGGAAGCGCCCAGATTCAGCACGCGCGTAATGGTCGGCGTATCGTCGAAGGCCGAGACGACAGCAACCGGCATGGCCGGGTAGCGGCGGCGCAGGATATCGAGACCGGCAAAGCCGTCGATTCCCGGCAGCGCCAGGTCGAGCAAGACCAGATCGAACTCACCTTCATTCTCGAGCACATTCAGCGCCGATTCGAAGTCCGCACTCTCCAGGACCTTTGCGCCAGCTTCGATCTGCCCAAGCAGGCGAACCAGACCTTCGCGAACCAGCGCATGATCTTCAACCACCAACAGCTTCAACATACCGTCCCCTTATTCAACAGGCCGCTAATTTATCATTTTGCATTACGAAGTGGTTTAAGATGATGTTATCCAACCGGAGGAGAAGAACATGGCCGAAGAACAGGTACACGACCCGCTCAATTTCATGCGCAACATGTGGGGCAATATGGGTTTCTCGCTCCCCGGCATGGTGGCGCCGACTTTCGATGTCGACGAACTCGACAAGCGCATCAAGGACATGAAGGCCGTCGAAGGCTGGCTGCGCATGAACCTGTCGATGCTGCAGATGACCATTCAGGGCCTGGAAATGCAGCGCACCACAGTCGGTGCGGTGCAGGCTATGGGCAAGATGGCCTCGGAAAGTGTCAAGGCCATGTCGCCGGAAGCCGCCGAAGCCGCACCGGCCGAAGCGCAGCCCAATGCCTTTTCCGATGCAGCCATGTGGCCATGGCAGATGATGCAGCAGATGCGCGACCAGATGCAGCAATCGGCCGAAGCCGCAGCTGAGGCCGCAGCAACCGCTGCCGCCGAGGAAGCCGCCAAGCCGAAGGCCAAGCGGCCCGTCGCCAAGAAATAATCAGAGTCTGGCCAGCCACGCTGCCCACAGCGGCAGCGTGAGCATTGATCCCAGCGTCGTCACCGAAATCAGCCAGGCAACACTACGGCCGTCGCCGCCCATGCGCATGGCCAGAATATAGGCAGATGATGCGGTCGGTAGCGCCGCGAACAGCACCACCACCTGATAGTTGAGTCCGGACAGACCAAGCAGGCTGCCCACGCCAAGCGCCACCAGCGGTAGTGCCAGCAGTTTCACCAGCACCAGCCACAACGAAAAACCCCGCACCCCCGGCGTACTTTCCAGCCGCAAGGCCGCGCCGACCGTGATCAGCCCGAGGGCAATCGAGGCATCGGCCAGGCGTCCGAGAAAGGCCTGCAACGGCGCCGGAGGCACGAAGCCGGCGAGGTTGAGCAGGAAGCCGGTCGCTGTTCCCCAGATCAGCGGATTGCGCGCCACTTCGCGCCACAGGCCAGCGTCGCCATGACGGGCCAGCATCCACACCGAGACCAGATTGGCGAACGGGACGGCGGCCCCGACGATCAAGCCCATGGTCGCAATGCCCGGCGAGCCGAACAGCATGCCGGCCACAGCCAACGCAATGTAGGAGTTGAAGCGGTAGGCACACTGGAACATTGAGGCATAGGTCATTGCCGGCAGGCGGCTGAACAGCCTGGGTACGATGCCGAGCAACATGCCGCCGGCCATCGCCGCCAAGGCCGTGGCGAGTAGCGGCAAGGCGGCGCCCAGATCGAGCCGGGTCTTGATGATGGCGTTGATCAGCAGGGCCGGAAACAGGATGAAATAAACCAGCTTCTCGACGCCGTTCCAGAAATGGTCGCCCAGATGCATCCAACGGCGAATGGCCGCACCGAGCAGGATCAATGAAAAATCGGGAAGGAGCAGCAAGGCGGTATTCATCGCTCCATTTTAGAGGCTTGCCGCCCCGTCCCCAACTGTGGCCAACCACAGCTTGCTTGACCTGCTCAGGCAAACCCTAAATACTCGCCGGAACAAGGAGAAGAAAATGCATCCTGAATGGTGGCACTGGGTTGTCGGCGGCATCGTGCTGGTTCTCGCCGAACTGATCATCCCCTCGTTCTTCATCGTCTGGTTTGGTCTGGGCGCCCTGCTCGTCGGACTTCTGGCCCTGGCCTTCGACCTCTCGCTGACTGCCCAGCTGGCAACCTGGACCATTGCTTCGCTGGCCATGGTCGTGCTGTGGTTCCGCGTCTTCAAGCAAAGTTTCGTCAAGACCCGCTCGGGTACGGCCGATGGTGAGGCCATCGGCGAAATCGGTCTGCTGGTCAGTGCAGTCGCTCCTTTCGAGCGCGGCAAGGTTCGTTTTCAACGGCCGATCCTCGGCTCCGAGGAATGGGTTTGCCTGTCGGACGCCGCCATCGCGGCGGGCGAGCGGGTCAAGGTGACTGCCGTCGAGGGCAGTTTCGTCAAGGTCAGCAAGGCTTAGAGGGATAGCAAAATGGATATGAACGCAGGATTCGTCGTCACACTGGCCATTCTGGTCTTTGTCGTCGTCACCATCGCCAAGGGCGTGCGCATCGTGCCGCAGGGCGAGGAGTGGATCGTCGAACGCCTTGGCAAATATCACGGCACGCTGAAACCGGGCCTCAACATCGTCATTCCCTACCTCGACAAGGTGTCTTACCAGTTGGTGACCAAGGACATCATCCTCGACGTCCAGGAGCAGGAGGTCATCACCCGCGACAACGCGGTGATCCTGACCAATGCCATTGCCTTCATCAAGGTCACCGACCCGGTCAAGGCGGTCTATGGCGTCACCGATTTCTCCGAGGCCATCCGCAACCTGATCATGACCACGCTGCGCTCCATCGTCGGCGAAATGGAACTCGACGAGGCGCTGTCCTCGCGCGACAAGATCAAGGCCCGGCTGCGCGAAAGCATTGCCGACGAGGCGGTGGACTGG
>JAGTRV010000309.1 GCA_018262245.1 Pseudomonadota bacterium
CCTGCAGGAAGAACTGATCGACCGCTTCGGCGAACTGCCGCTGCAAGGCCAGTCGCTGCTCGCCACGCACCGCCTGCGCATCCTGGTCAAACCACTTTGCATACAGAAGCTCGATGCCTCGACCGACCAGATCACGCTGCAGTTCGGTCCGGAGTTCGCCAAGAACCCGCCTATCGAGCCGATCAAGATTATTCATTTGATTCAGAACAACCGCAGCTATAAATTAGCCGGACAGGATAAAATTTCCCTTTTGCGCCACTGCCCGACCTTGAACGACAAGGTTGCCGCAGTCAAAGACATGATTCGCCAGCTGAGCCACTGACATGACGACACAGAACATCGACAACGTAAACGTAACCGCCTTCGACGCCATGCCGACGCCGGAAGAAATCAACGCCCGCCAGCCGCTCAGCGCCAAGGCCGCCAAAACGGTCACCCACGGTCGCAACCTGCTGCGCAAGATTCTCGACCGCAAGGATCACCGGCTCTTCGTTGTCGTCGGCCCCTGCTCCATCCACGACCCGGTTGCCGGCCTGGATTACGCCCGCCGCCTGAAGAAACTGGCCGATGAAGTCGGTGACGTGCTGCAGATCATCATGCGTGTCTATTTCGAAAAACCGCGTACCACTGTTGGCTGGAAGGGTTACATCAACGACCCCTTCATGGACGACTCCTTCCAGGTCAATGTCGGCATGGAAAAGGCGCGTGAATTCCTGCTCCAGGTCAATGAGCTTGGCCTGCCCGCCGGTACCGAGGCCCTCGACCCCTACGGCCCCCAATACTACGGTGACCTGATCACCTGGACCGCCATCGGCGCCCGCACCACCGAATCGCAGACCCACCGCGAAATGTCTTCCGGCCTGTCGACCCCGGTCGGCTTCAAGAACGCCACCAATGGCGACCTGTCGGTGGCCGTCAATGCCATCCTCTCCGCCTCGCGTCCGCACTCCTTCCTTGGTCTGAACAGCGAAGGCCGTGTCGCCATCGTCCGCACCAAGGGCAACGGCTACGGCCACGTCGTGCTGCGCGGCGGTGACGGTCGTCCGAATTACGATACGGTCTCCGTCTCCATCGCCGAACAGGCCATGGTCAAGGCCAAGCTGCCGGCCAACATCGTCGTCGATTGCTCGCATGCCAACAGCTCCAAGAAACCTGAATTGCAGCCGCTGGTCATGGCCGATGTCGTCAACCAGATCCGCCTCGGCAACAAATCGCTGCTTGGCGTGATGATCGAGTCGAACATCGAAGCCGGCAATCAGTCCATCCCGGCTGACCTCAGCCAGCTCAAGTACGGCTGTTCGGTCACCGATGGCTGTGTCGGTTGGGACACCACCGAAAAGATGATCCGCGACGCCGCCGTATTGTTGCGCGACGTGTTGCCGGAACGTCTGTCCTGACCAAATTGGCAGACGGAACATTGCGAACAAGCCAGTGAATCACAAGAATGGCGCCCGCTTCACGCTCATTGCCGAAAGCATTGGCCAATTGCTGGATACCGCAATCCGTTTCGGACTCATCTCAGGATCGGCCATTGCTGTCGCTTTCGGCCAATTTTTGCTCGGTGGCATACTGGGTGCCCTCGCCATCCGCATGTTCCTTCGTTTCAAGCGTGGCCGCGTCGCGAACTGACGATGGCCGGATTTGCCTAGACTGACACCATGAACCTGATCATCCAGGGCGGCGCCCTACCCACCTTTTTGCTCGAACGTATCGTCGCGGCAACCGGCGCCGCCGCCATCGAACCCCGACCACCGCAGGTTGTCCGCCTGAAAGGTGCAACCCGCACCCCGGATTTCGATGCCCTGATTCCGCTGATCGAAGCCGAGAAGCTCGACTGGGCTTTCGCCGAAGCCGACAAGAAGCTGTCCGACTTCGGCCTGATCTGCTTCGACATGGATTCGACGCTGATCACCATTGAATGCATCGACGAACTGGCTGATTTCGCTGGCAAAAAGGACGAAGTGTCGGCTGTCACCGAAGCGGCCATGCGCGGCGAAATCGATTACCGCGAAAGCCTGCGCCGCCGCCTGTCGCTGCTGGCCGGCCTGGATGCCCGCGTCCTGGCCAGGGTTTTCGGCGAACGCCTGCTGCTCTCACCCGGTGCCCGCGAACTGCTCGAAGCCTGCCAGAACGCTGGCCTGCGCACCGCGATCCTGTCTGGGGGATTTACTTATTTCACCGAGCGTCTGCGTATCGAACTGGGTTTCGACTTTGCTACGTCAAACGAACTGGAAATTTCCGGCGGCAAGCTGACCGGACGCGTCGTTGGCGATATTGTCGATGCCACCGCCAAGGCCCATCACCTCGCCCGCCTGACCGATGAACTGGGCCTGAAGAAGGAACAGGTCATCGCCTGTGGCGACGGCGCCAATGACTTGATGATGATGGCCCAGGCCGGCCTGTCGGTCGCTTTCCGTGCCAAGCCGGCCACCCGTGCCAAGGCCGACGTGGCCATCAATTTCGGTGGGCTGGATTCGCTGCTCAATCTGTTCGACTGAGCAGCGGGCAGTCAGGTCTTCCTGACCAGCTGCTTGGCAAACGCGGCGTCGTTCTTGGTGACGCGAGGTACAACTTGCGGCCCGGTGGCATTGACCAGACGGACGAAATCATCCAGCGGCAGCGCTTCGGCAACATCCTTGTCGCCACCATCAAGTCGCTCGCGCAGGACAAATTTTCCATCGCCGGTCATCACCATCAGGTAGTGGCGACCTTCACTGCGTTGATTCAGCCTAGCGACGGCAGCGGTGGCACGGGTCGAGCGCATCCGCTTACTTGTACTTCTTGAAGACTGCTTTGGCGTCGAGGTGCGCCCGGTCCAGTGTGCAGATCGATGCATCATCGTCGTGGCCGCTGAAAAAGTCGTCAGCCTGGGCGCGCATCACCATCTTGATCGCCTTCTGCTCTGTAACATCGTATTTTTCGAAGATCAGCGTGGTTACTTCATCAAGGTGTTCTTCGTAGGTCATTTTTGGTTAAATTCGGTGGAAATGTAGAGTGCTTCGACCTTTTCCCGCGCCCAAGGGGTTCGGCGCAGGAACTTGAGGCTGGAAGCGATGCTCGGGTCGAGATTGAAACAGCGAATTTCGATAATCTGCCCCAGTTCGGCCCAGCCGTAATAGTCGACCAGCCGGTTGAGGATGTTTTCCAGGGTCAGGCCATGGAGCGGATTGTTGGCTTGTTTTTCAGACATCAATATCAGCTTGGTATCGGTATTTCAGGCTTGGATGGGCGCATA
>JAGTRV010000310.1 GCA_018262245.1 Pseudomonadota bacterium
AGGTGCCTTGCACGTGGGCTGGAATGATGGTCCGGATTGGGACGTCAACCCCCATTTTGTCGGCGAGGTTCGTAAGCTCATCGGCTCGGCAAGCAACCGCCCGGTGGTCCTGATCTGCCGCAGCGGCAAGCGCTCCCAGGAAGCCGGCGAAGCCTTGCTGCAGGCCGGGATAAAACACATCTACAACGTCGCCCACGGCTTTGAAGGGGACCTGGACGAAAACCATCACCGCGGAATGGTGAACGGCTGGCGTTTTGACGGTTTGCCGTGGGAGCAGTGCTGAAATGCCTGCTTCATTTCGATCGGAATAACAAAAGCCGACGATGAAGCTGACCCAGCGGATATCCGCCGCCGCAACGGCGATTTTTTCCCTGCTCCCTGCCTGCGACCTCGTCGTTCTGCCGGAGATCAAGCCGGGCATCACGACCGCCAGGGAGGTGCTTGCCCGCATGGGCAATCCCGGCTACGAATTCGGCAACGATGACGGCAGCGTCACCTGGGAATACACGCGCCAGCCGAGCGGTGTGCACTGCTACATGATCACTCTTGGCCCCGACCGCATTGTGCAAAAGCTCGAGCAGGTGCTGAACGATGCCAACTACGCGAAGGCGCGCGAAGGCATGGATCGTGACCAGATCCGCCGCCTGCTGGGCAAGCCGGCCAACATCATGGTCTTCGACAACCTGCGCGAGGAAGTCTGGGAATGGAAGATCGAGGGCATGCCGCACACCGAGCTGACCTGGTTCAACGTCTACTTCGACACCGGTAGTGGCCGAGTCAAGAAAGCCGGCAAGCGCGTCGAAGTCAGGGGATGAACGCAGGCCCTTGATATAATTCGGGGTTTACCGTCCGCCGGATTCCCCATGCAGCCCGACCGCACGCCAGAACTCTCCGCCTTGCTCGCCCAACGCCTGCTCGTCCTCGACGGCGCCATGGGCACGATGATCCAGCGCCACGGGTTGCAGGAAGCCGACTATCGCGGACAGCGTTTCGCCGATCACCCGCACGACCTCAAGGGCAACAACGACCTGCTGGTGCTGACCCGGCCGGACGTCATCGGCGGCATACACCGCGAATACCTCGGCGCCGGCGCCGACATCCTCGAAACCTGCACCTTCAACTCGACTGCCGTGTCGCAGGCCGATTACAAGCTTGAGTCCATCGTCTATGAACTGAACGTCGAAGGTGCTGCGCTGGCCCGCAAGCTGTGCGACGAGTTTACCGCCGCCAACCCGGCCAAGCCGCGCTTCGTCGCCGGCGTACTCGGCCCGACGAGCCGCACGGCGTCGATCTCGCCGGACGTGAACGACCCCGGCTACCGCAACGTCACTTTCGACGCACTGGTCACCGATTACCTCGAGGCGATCCGCGGCCTCACTGACGGCGGCGCTGACATCCTGCTCGTCGAAACCGTGTTCGACACGCTCAACGCCAAGGCCGCGCTGTTCGCCATCGAAGCCTTCTTCGAGCGCGTCGGCCGCCGCTGGCCGGTGATGATTTCCGGCACCATCACCGACGCCTCCGGCCGCACGCTGTCCGGCCAGACCGCCGAGGCTTTCTGGAATTCGCTGAACCACGTCCAGCCGCTGTCCTTCGGCCTCAATTGCGCGCTCGGCGCCAAGGAACTGCGCCAGTACGTCGAAGAACTCTCGCGCATCTGCGACTGTTATGTTTCCGCCCACCCGAATGCCGGTTTGCCCAATGCCTTCGGCGGCTACGACGAAACCGCCGACATGCTGGCCGATGAAATCGAAAGCTGGGCCAAGACCGGCATCGTCAATATCGTCGGCGGCTGCTGCGGCACTTCGCCCGAGCACATCAAGGCCATCGCCGAACGGGTTGCTGCGGTCGACCCGCGAAAAGTGCCAAAAATCGAAAAGAAGCTGCGCCTGTCCGGGCTGGAACCGTTCAACGTCGGTGCCGATTCGCTTTATGTAAACGTCGGCGAACGGACCAACGTGACCGGCTCCAAGGCTTTCGCCCGCATGATCCTTGAAGGCCGCTTCGACGATGCGCTGGCCGTTGCCCGCCAGCAAGTGGAGAACGGCGCGCAGGTCATCGACATCAACATGGACGAGGCGATGCTCGATTCGCTCGCCGCGATGGATCGCTTCCTCAAGCTGATCGCCTCGGAACCGGACATTTCGCGCGTGCCGATCATGATCGACTCGTCGAAATGGGAAGTCATCGAAGCCGGCCTGAAGTGCATCCAGGGCAAAGGCATCGTCAATTCGATCTCGATGAAGGAAGGCGAAGCCAGGTTCATCGAGCAGGCCCGTCTCGCCCGCCGCTACGGTGCGGCCGTGATCGTCATGGCCTTCGACGAAAAGGGTCAGGCCGACACCTTCGCGCGCAAGACTGAAATCTCGAAGCGCGCCTACGACCTGCTGACGGGCATCGGCTTCCCGGCCGAAGACATCATCTTCGACCCGAACATTTTCGCCATCGCAACCGGCATTCCGGAACACGACAACTACGCCGTCGATTTCATCGAATCGGTGCGCTGGATCAAGCAGAACCTGCCGCACGCCCACATTTCCGGCGGCGTTTCCAACGTGTCGTTTTCTTTCCGCGGCAACGATGCCGTGCGCGAAGCGATCCACACGGTTTTCCTCTATCACGCCATCAAGGCCGGCATGACCATGGGCATCGTCAATGCCGGCATGCTCGGCATCTACGACGATCTCGATCCGGTGCTGCGCGACAAGGTCGAGGACGTGGTGCTCAACCGCAGTCCGGAAGCCGGCGAAGCGCTGGTGGATTTCGCGCAGACCGTCAAGGAAGGCAAGGCCAAGGACAGCGGGCCTGATCTCACTTGGCGCGAGCAGTCGGTGGAAAAGCGTTTGGAGCATGCGCTGATCAAGGGCATCACCGATTTCGTCGTCGCTGATACCGAGGAAGTGCGCGCCCAGTTGGAAGCTGAAGGCAAGCCGCCGCTTTCCGTCATCGAAGGGCCGCTCATGGCCGGCATGAACCACGTCGGTGACCTCTTCGGCGCCGGCAAGATGTTCCTGCCACAGGTGGTCAAATCGGCCCGCGTCATGAAGCAGGCGGTCGCCCACCTGCTGCCCTACATCGAGGCGGAGAAGACCCGCACCGGGCTGGGCAGCAAGGGCAAGATCCTGATGGCGACGGTCAAGGGCGACGTGCACGACATCGGCAAGAACATCGTCGGCGTGGTGCTCGGCTGCAATGGCTACGATGTCGTCGACCTT
>JAGTRV010000130.1 GCA_018262245.1 Pseudomonadota bacterium
TTGGTATCGACCACGCCGATAACCGGGATACCGAGCTTTTCAGCTTCGGTGATGGCGATCTTGTGGTAACCGACGTCGATGACGAAGATGGCATCCGGCAGACCGGCCATTTCCTTGATGCCGCCGATGGACTTCTGCAGCTTTTCCAGTTCGCGACGGAAGGTCAGCGCTTCCTTCTTCGGCATTTTTTCCAGCTCGCCAGCCTCAACAGCCACTTCCATGTCTTTCAGGCGCTTGATCGAGGTCTTGACCGTCTTGAAGTTGGTCAGCATGCCACCCAGCCAACGCTGATCAACAAAGGGAGCACCGGCACGCAGCGCTTCTTCGCCGATGATTTCACGAGCCTGACGCTTGGTACCGACAAACAGGATGGTGCCGCGGCTGGAAGCCAGCTTCTTCACGAACGCCATGGCTTCGTTGTACTTGGCCAGGGTCTTTTCGAGGTTAACGATGTGGATCTTGTTGCGTGCACCGAAGATGTACGGGGCCATCTTGGGGGACCAGAAACGGGTCTGGTGACCGAAGTGAACACCAGCCTCCAGCATTTCGCGCATGGTAACGGACATAGCAATATTCCTATTAAGGGTTGAACCTCCACCCGCCGGAAACGCCCGTCATTATTGAGTTTTGACGAACACCCTTAATCGGCGGATGTGTGGATTTTGGTCGCCTGCACCACGCAGACAACCGTTTCTTTCAGCCACGATAGCCGAGAAAAACCCGTTGATTATAGCAGCAGTTGGAGCAACTAAAAAGCCCAAACGGCCGCTCAGTAGCCGTTCTGCTTCAAAGCCAGCAGTTGCAGCATCCGTTCGAGGTAAGGCTGCCAGTCAGGCATCTGCAAACCAAAATCGTTTTCCAGACGACCGCAGTCCAGCCGGGAGTTGGCAGGGCGACACGCTGGCGTGGGATATTCCGCAGTGGATATTGCCTGTATTGCCCCGGACTTCAGGCGCAAATCGAAGCCTGGAGCCTGCCCGGCCAACCCCACGATCGTCCGGGCAAAATCGCACCAACTGACCGGCCGCGATGCGGCCAGGTGATATAAGCGGCTTTCACTCTTTTCGAGCAATTTTCCGTGCTGCAGCATAGCCAGAGCAATGCCGCTCACCGTGGCAATAAGGGCAGCCGGGGTCGGCGAGCCGATCTGGTCGGCGACAACATTCAAACTTTCCTTTTCCCGCGCCAGGCGCAGGATGGTCTTGACGAAGTTCCCACCACGCGCGCCGAACACCCAGCTAGTCCGAAAGATAAGGGATTTTCCGCCTGCAGCACGAATCGCCTCCTCGCCCGCCAGCTTGGTCCGACCATAGACACTCTGCGGCGCGGTCGCATCCGTTTCAAGATAGGCGGAGGCCTTGGCACCGTCGTAGACATAGTCCGTTGAGTAATGGACCAGCAAAGCATTGAGCTGTGCCGCTTCCTCGGCCAGAACACCGGGTGCATCGGCGTTGATGCGTCTCGCCAACTCAGGCTCGGACTCGGCCTTGTCAACTGCCGTATAGGCGGAGGCATTGACGATGACCGAAGGACGAATTTCGCGCACCACGGAACGAATTTGCACCAGATCGGACAAATCGCACTGGGCACGACCGCAAGCCACGACGTCACCATGTGGCGCCAGGGAGCGCTGCAACTGCCAGCCGACCTGGCCATCCTTACCGAGTAGAAGAATCTTCATCGCAATACAAGCAAGTTGAAAACCTGTGGAGTATGCCATTTCCCGCGGCATCTGCTTTGCGAAACAGCCCCCATCATTTATCCTTCACCGTCCCCAACGCACCATAAGAACAGCCATGAGCATCACCATCAAGACCCCGGAAGATATCGAAAAAATGCGAGTTGCCGGGCGTCTGGCCGGAGAGGTCCTCGACTACATCGAACCCTTCGTCAAGCCCGGCATCACAACCGGCGAACTGGACAAGCTCTGCCACGACCTGATGGTCAATGAGCAGGGCTGCATTCCCGCCCCGCTGAATTACGCCCCGTCCGGCTACGACCCCTACCCGAAATCGATCTGCACCTCCGTCAACCAGCAAGTCTGCCACGGCGTACCGGGCGAGCGGGTATTGAAGAGCGGCGACATCATCAATCTCGACATCACGACGATCAAGGATGGTTATCACGGCGATACCAGCCGGATGTTTGTCGTCGGCGAAGGTTCGATCCAAGCCAAGCGCCTGTGCGAAATCACCTTTGACTGCATGTGGCTGGGAATTTCGGTCGTCAAGCCGGGCGCCTTCCTCGGCGACATTGGTGCCGTCATCCAGAAGTACGCCGAGAAAAGTGGCTACTCCGTCGTCCGCGAGTTCTGCGGCCACGGCATCGGCAAGAAATTCCACGAAGACCCGCAAGTGCTGCATTACGGCAAGCCTGGCACCGGTCCAAAACTGGAACCGGGCATGATTTTCACCATCGAACCGATGATCAATGCCGGCAAGGCAGCGATCCGGGAAATGGCCGATGGCTGGACCATCGTCACCAAGGATCGCAGCCTGTCCGCACAATGGGAACATACGGTTCTGGTGACCGAGACCGGCTACGAAGTGCTGACCCTCTCGGCTGGATGTCGCCCCAAGCCTGACTGGATCGCTTAATGTCCTGCGACGTCGCCGCTCTGCGGGCCGAAGTCAAGGCCAATCAAAACCAGCTGCGGCTGAATTATGAGCAAAGCAACGATGCCCCGACCCTGCTCCGGGAACGTTGCCAGCATGTCGATACGGTCCTCGAAAAACTCTGGCTGTCGCTGAATTTTCCAGCCTCCCTGGCTTTGGCGGCGGTCGGCGGCTACGGGCGCGGCGAACTCTACCCGGCATCCGATATCGACCTGCTGATCCTGTTACCTCAGGAAGCCAGCGCCAGCCTGCAGGAAAAGCTGGAACGCCTGGTTGGCCACTTCTGGGATATCGGCCTTGAAATCGGCCACAGCGTGCGCACCGTTCAGGAATGCCTGGATGAAGCAGCCAACGACATCACCGTACAGACCGCACTACTCGAAGCCCGCCTGCTGACGGGCAACACCAAGCTGTTTGCCACTTTTCAAAAGCGACTGCGCGGCAATCTCGACCCACTGCATTTTTTTGAAGCGAAGCGACTGGAACAACAGGAACGTTATCTGCGCTTCAACGAAACGCCGTATAGCCTGGAGCCGAATTGCAAGGAATCGCCCGGTGGGTTGCGCGACATCCAGGTCATTTTCTGGATTGCAAAGGCCGCCGGCTATGGATCGACCTGGGCAGAACTGCACCAGAACGGGATCATCACTCAGGAAGAAATGATCCAGATGGAGGGATGCGAGGCGTATCTGAACCATCTGCGTATCCGCCTTCATTTCATGCTGGGACGGCGCGAAGATCGGCTGCTGTTCGACTACCAGAGCACCCTGGCTGCCAACTACGGCTTCGTATCGAACGAAGCCAAGCGCGAGTCGGAACAATTGATGCAGGTTTATTACCGGAATGCCAAGACGGTAACCGTGCTCAATACCATCCTGCTGCAAAACATGGGTGCCGCCCTCACACCGGAAAGTGAACAAACGCCGCAGCAGCTCGACGAGAGCTTCCAGATCGTCGGCAACCTGCTGGACATTCGGGATGAGCAACTTTACGAGCGCAACCCTCTGGCCATTCTTGACAGTTTCCTGGCCATGCAGGAAAGCCATGAACTGTTCGGCATGACGGCACGAACCCTTCGCGCCCTATGGCGTGCCAGGGAGCAGATCACCCCGGAATTCCGTGCCAACCCGGAAAACCGTGCGGCCTTCATGAAGCTGCTTCAGGGCGATCGCGGCATCGTCCATGAATTCCGACGCATGAACCAACTCGGCATCCTCGGCCGCTATCTGCCGAATTTCGGACGCATCGTCGGGCAGATGCAGCATGACCTGTTTCACGTCTACACCGTGGACCAGCATATCCTGCAAGTCATGCGCAACATCCGGCGGTTCACGATGAGCGAATTCGCTCACGAATATCCGCTCTGCTCACGGATCATCAGCGAGCTGGACCGGCCCTGGCTGCTCTACGTGGCCGCCCTCTTCCACGACATCGCCAAGGGGCGTGGCGGTGACCACTCCGAACTTGGCACGGTCGACACCCGTGAGTTTTGCATTAATCATGGTTTGAGCGAAGAAGATACCGAGCTGGTGGTCTGGCTGGTCAAAAATCATCTGGTCATGTCGCAGGTCGCCCAGAAGGAAGATCTCAGCGACCCCGACGTCATCGCCAATTTCATTCGACTGGTCGGCGATACTCGCCACCTGCAGGCGCTCTACCTGCTGACTCATGCCGACATTCGCGGCACCAGCCCGAAGGTCTGGAACAACTGGAAAGGCAAGCTGCTGGCTGACCTTTACTATCAGGCGATTCACCACATCAATCAGGGCGAAGCACCGGCTGCGCATGGGGTCATTGCCGAACGCCAGGCTGAAGCCATGCGCCTGCTGCGTTTCTTCGCACTCTCGGCCACCGTACATGAGCGTCTCTGGAAGCAGCTCGACACGGTCTATTTCCTGCGCCACTCGGCCGAAGAAATTGCCTGGCACACGCGCTCGCTGCATTACCGGATTTATAACAACCAGCCGGTCGTCCGAGCCCGTCCAAATCAGGAAGGGGATGGCTTGCAGGTCATGGTCTACACTCAGGACCAGCCCGACCTCTTCGCCCGCATCGTCGGCTTCTTCGCCCGCGCCGGCTACAGCATTGTCGACGCCAAGATTCACACCACGGCGCATGGCTACGCGCTGGACAGCTTCGTCGTGCTGGATATCGAGGAACGCGACAACGACCGTGAAATGGTCGCCTATATCGAACACGAACTGGAGCAGCGCCTGTTGCATCAGATGCCGCGAGATGTACCGTCATCAGGCAGACTATCGAGGCAAGTCAAGCACTTCCCGATCAAGCCGGAAGTCAGCATCCGTGGCGATGAAAAAGGCACCCATTTCATTCTGTCGCTGGTTGCCGCCGACCGCCCCGGCCTGCTTTACACCGTGGCCAACACGCTCACCGAACATGGCGCCTATCTGCACACCGCCAAGATCACCACGCTCGGCGAACGGGCGGAAGACGTTTTCCTGATCAGCGGTGGTGATTTGCGGGATACGCACAACCGTATCCGCCTGGAAACGGAATTGATGGAGCGACTCAAGGTCTAGAAACGATCTTGGAACCTTCCGGTAAGCGCAAGACCTTGCTGCTTACCGGAAGCATGACTTAAACCGACAGACCGAGCGGCTGGCTGTTGTTCTGACAACCCACCAGTTTTTCGATAATCGCCTTGACTCGACCCATCGCCTCCTGCAACACGGGTTCCAGGCTTTCGAAATGGATGCCGTTGGCACTGTTGCCGCGGCCTGCCGCATGGTTGGCCACGACGTTGATCGCCGCATAAGGCGTACCCAGTTCACGCGCCAGCACTGCTTCCGGCATGCCGGTCATGCCGACCACATCTGCTCCATCACGCTCCAGCCGGTTGATTTCGGCTGCCGTTTCGAGGCGTGGCCCCTGGGTGGCTGCGTAGACTGCGCCAACCTTGACGTCGATGCTCAGCTGCTCACCGGCCTCAAGGATGCGACGGCGCAATTCCGGGTCATACGGATCGGTGAAATCGATGTGATTGACCGGCGTGCCGTTGCCATCGAAAAAGGTCGATTTACGGCCCCAGGTATAGTCGATGATCTGGTGTGGCAGGACAATGTCGCCCGGTTGCAGGTCGCCACGAATACTACCGACCGACGCGACGGAAATGACGCCGCTGACTTTGTGGTGATGCAGCGCCCACATGTTGGCCCGGTAATTGACCATGTGCGGCGGGATGGTATGGCCATAGCCATGGCGCGGCAGGAATACTGCCGGCTGGCCACAGATCTGCCCGAAAACCAGGGCGCCGGACGCTTCGCCGTAAGGGGTGCGGACGACTTCCCGGTGTGAAACGTCGAGATTGGACAGCGTAGTCAGGCCGCTGCCGCCAATGATTGCCAGCATGTTATTTCTTCCTTTCAGCCAGCAGCGAAGCCAGCGTCGGCACCGCGCCTTTGAGCGACGGATGCGTTTTCATCATTCGGACCAGGTCGGCCGGATTATCTTCAAGCTTGCGGTACAGCGCATGACGTCGCTGACCGACAAAGGGCAGATCAGCGAAAGTCTTGCCATTGTGGTAACCGACCAGCGTATCCCGGCCGATATCCTTGGCCTGCCAGGGAATGACCGTCCTATCCACCAGATGCAGGAACTGCACACTCGGCAGGCCGGCGGCCAGTTCTGCGACGACGCGGTGAATTTTCTCGCGATAGGCGATGACTGCCTTCCCGGCATCCGTCGGCACCGCACCCGTGGTTTCCGCCGGGGCGCCCATCAGCCAGCAGACCACCGTGTCCGGCGCGAAGGCTTCGATGGTAGCCCGCTGCTGATCGGTCAGCGTAGAAATCTCGGCCAGCATCAGCGTGACATCACTAGCAGCGACACGCAGCCGGGTTGCTTCCAGACATGGCTCAAGGGAGTCGATGGACAACACCGCCAGACCACGCCTGGCCAAGGCCTGCGTCGCAAAGCCAACGCCGCAGCCGATTTCCAGCACCCGTTTTCCCGGGACCAGCGACGCCATCCACTCATAGTCGCCACGCCGGACATAGGTTAGGCCTTCAGCTTCCCAGTACCCAATGAACTCGGCGACCGTCGCACCACTCATGCGTCATCCTTCATGGCGTAGATTGCTGGCAGATTACGCCAGACGCCGCCGGCGTCCATGCCATAACCAAAGACAAAGCGATCCGGTACGGTCAGGCCGATAAAGTCGGCGGCAACCGGTTTTTCCTTGCCATTCAGCTTGTCGGCAAAGACCGCCGTCAGTACCTCTTCGGCCCCCATGCGGCGCAGGCTTTCCTTGACGGCGGCCAGCGTCACCCCTTCATCGAGAATGTCGTCCACAACCAGCACCGAACGCCCCTTGACCGAGGTCCACGGTGCCGAGCGCCAGGAAATCTTGCCGCCCTGGGTTTCCGGGCCATAGCGCGTGGCGTGTAGATAGTCGAAATCGAGCGGAAAATCGAGCTTGGTCAGCAATTGACCGCAGAAGACCACGCCGCCGGTCATCACGCAAAGGACCAGCGGATACTTGTCGGCCAGCCGCTCGCGAATTGCCAGGGCCACTTCAGCGACCGCTGCCTGCACGGTCGCTTCATCGTGAATCAGTTCGGCATTGGCCAGCATGGCCTGGGCTTTTTGCAGATCCATTCAGCCTCCCAAGGTCTTCAGATAGGCATCGAAAGCCGGCCCGACCTCCGGGTGGCGCTGGCCGAAAACCACCGTTGCCTGAAGGTAGCCAAGCTTGGAGCCGCAGTCGTAGCGCGTGCCGTGGTAGCGATAGGCCAGCACCTGCTCTTCGCTGAGCAGCGAGGCGATGCCATCGGTCAACTGGATTTCGCCGCCGGCGCCCGGCTTGACGTTTTCCAGATGATGGAAGATGCGTGGCGTCAGGATGTAGCGGCCGACAACCGCCAGCGTCGACGGCGCGTCTTCCGGTTTCGGCTTCTCGACAATGGCGTTGACCTGCTCCACCCGCTCTGCCACCGGACGGGCATCAACGATGCCGTAGCTCCGGGTATCGGCCCGCGGCACATCTTGCACGCCAAGCACGGAACATCGGTAGTAGTCGTAGGTGTCTGTCATCTGCTTCATGACTGCCGGCTTGCCATCGAGCAGGTCGTCGGCCAGGATCACGGCAAAAGGCTCGTCGCCGATCACCGGCTTGGCACATAGAACGGCGTGGCCGAGGCCAAGCGCTTCAGCCTGGCGGATATAGATGCAGTTGATGTTCTTCGGAATCATGTTGCGGACGAAATCGAGCAACTCGTCCTTGCCGCGCGCCTGCAACTCGCTTTCCAGTTCATAGGCCTTGTCGAAATGGTCCTCGATGGAACGCTTGGAGCGACCGGTCACGAACACCATGTCGGTGATGCCGGCGGCCACCGCTTCCTCAACGGCAAACTGGATCAATGGCTTGTCGACGATAGGGAGCATTTCCTTCGGGCTAGCCTTGGTGGCCGGCAAGAAACGGGTACCCATCCCGGCGACAGGAAACACTGCCTTGCGAACCTTTTTCATTATTCGACTCCCTTTGCGAGCAATTTCATCAATTCTGCCTCATCGATCACCGGCACCCCCAGTTCCTGAGCCTTTTCCAGCTTGGAACCGGCTTCCTCGCCAGCGACCACATAATCCGTCTTCTTCGACACCGAGCCCGCAACCTTGCCACCGGCCGCCTCGACCAGCGCCTTGGCTTCATCGCGCTTCAGCGTCGGTAGCGTGCCAGTCAGCACCAGCGTCTTGCCAGCCAGCGGCTCGTGCGAAATTTTCTGTTCCGTCACGGCCGGCAGCGCAGCCAGCAACTCGTCCCGGCGGGTTGCGACGGCTGCCAGCAATCCCCGATTTCCGCGCACCTGCAGCCAGTCGCCCAGTGCTGCAATCACCTCGCTGGGAATACCAGCGCTCGACAATCCCGCGCTATTGACACCATGAGTCGCGAGCGCTGCCCCGTCAATCACTGCAGCCAGTTGGCGTGCGCGCACAGGCGTGAGACGCGGCACACCAAGTGCGCCGTACAGTTCGCTCCACGCAAGGCGCTCGGCGAGGCCGGGCCGC
>JAGTRV010000311.1 GCA_018262245.1 Pseudomonadota bacterium
GACCATGTCGTCGCCGTGCCGGCGGGTGCGGATGGTGATGCTGCCCTCTTTTTCGATGGCGTGGCCGGCATTGACCAGCAGGTTCATGAAAACCTGGTTGAGTTGCGAAATCAGGCAATAGACGTGCGGAATGTCGCCGTATTCCTTGATCACCTTGCACTTGTACTTCAGTTCGTTCCAGACGATGTTCAACGTCGAGTCGATGCCCTGCTCGAGGTCGGCTTCCTGCCATTCCTGTTCGCCGACGCGCGAGAAGCTCTTCAGGTCCTGGACGATCTTGCGGACGCGGCCGAGGCCGTCCTTCGATTCGGCCAGCAGGCTGAAAATGTCCTGCTTGACGAAGCTGTAGTCGCGCTCCTCCATCAGGCGATGGACACCGGCCAGTTGCTGCGCATCGACCCCGCCGCTGTCGGCCAGCTTCTCGTAGGCGGCGATGATCGCCATCAGGTCGTGCAGGTAGCCGTCGAGGGTGCCGAGATTGGAGTGCACGAAGCCGATCGGATTGTTCAGTTCATGCGCCACGCCGGCGGCGAGCTGGCCGATCGAAGCCATCTTTTCCGACTGCAGCAATTGCTGGCTGGCATCTTCCAGCCGCTTGTTCAGTTTTTTCTGCTGGGCCAGCGTTTCGGCCAGCATCAGTTGCTGGATCTTGCGCTCGGTGATGTCGGTCAGCACCCCATCGTAGAACTCGACCTGGCCGGCGGCGTCACGCTGGACAATCGTGCGGTCGACCACCCAAATGACCTTGTTTTCGGCGGTCAGCAGGCGATATTCCTGTTCATAACCGGCCAGGCCGGCCGCCGTATTCCTGGTCACCTCGTCGACCACGCGAGCCAGGTCGTCGGGGTGTACGATCTCGGCAAATTGCGGGCGTCCGGCTTTCAGCTCGTCGGCCGTGTAACCCAGGCGCCGGACATTGTCCGAGACGAAAACCACCGGCCAGCCTTCGCTGGCCGCCCAGCGGAAGCAGATGACCGGGCTCGCATTGACCACTTGCGTGGCCAGGCGCAGGGCGTTTTCGGAGCGTTGCCGGCGGACGATGCGCCAGGTTTCGTTACCGATCAGTTGGACCGTCTCGATATCGAATTCCGAATAATCGCTGCTCTTGTTGCCGACCCCAGTCACCATGCGGACGACGCTTCCATCCATCACCGGGACGCTGAGGAAACGTTTGAGCACCGAGTGCCCGGCCGGCAGGCCGTGCTTGTTGGGGGCAGTGGCGTAATCATTGATGACGACCGCCGCTTTCCGGCGCGCCGCATCAGCCCACAGGCCGGCCTCGCTCAACGGGTAATGGTTGTCGAAGGTGGCGTGGCAATACTTTTCGAGGGTGTTCTTCGACCAGGCAACCTGTTCGATGCTCTCGCCATCGTCATTGACGAAATGCATGAAAGCGATCGAGCTTTGCGTCAGCGCCTCGGCGCATTCCAGCGCGTACTGCATGAAGGCCTGCTCGGCCATTTCCTCGGCTTTCTTCGGCAGTTCAAGCAGCACGGCCGAGCGCTTGATCTGCTGGGCCAGGTTGACTTCCGCCAGGTGGCGCGTCGTCACGTCGAGCGTGATGCCGCCGAGCCAGGGCGACTCCTTGTCGCGCGGGATGATGAATTTGGTGCTCTCGTAGTACTGACCGTTGAAGGCCAGTTCGGTCGTCTCGGTGGTGCCGGTGGACAGGATGCGCCGGTCGTCGGCGACCACCGTCCGGCCGGCCTCGCCAGGGAAAATCTCCTCCGGACTGCGGCCGAGAATGTCCTCGGCACGCAGGCCGAGGCCATTGACAAAGCGCTTGTTGGCAAACAGGGTGCGCGATTCGGCATCCTTGACGTACACCGCGCCCGGCAGATGGTCAATGAAGCCCTGCAGGGTCTGGACCAGTTGCTCGCGCGCCTGATCGGCCAGCACCCGGTGGGTGATGTCTTCGATCACGACGGCGAAGCAGTCGAGCCTGCCATCCGCCTTGCGGATGCCGCAGGCCGCGATATAGGCGTGCAGGATGCTGCCATCGCGGCGAATGAAGCGTTTCTCCAGCGTATAGGCGTCCGCCTTGCCCTCGACCACCGATTCGTATTGCGCCTCGTTGAATTTGAGATCGTCCGGGTGGGTCATCTCGGCCCATGTCTTGGTCTCCAGCTCGCTGGCTGAATAGCCGAGGAGCCGGCAGAGGGCGGGGTTGACCTCGATCCAGCGGCGGTCGAGCGAAGTGCGGGCGATGCCGACCATGGCATGGTCGAAGATGGTGCGGAAGCGTTTTTCCGCCTGGCGTTCGCGCGCCTGACTGCGTTGCAGGAAATAAATCGCGGTACCGAGCAGCAGCAAGAGGAGGCCGGTGAATAGCCATCTTTCGTTGGCGGCCGGGCGGGTCAGGGCCGCCAATTGGCCGTTGTCCAGGTGCGAGACGACCAGCCAGCGATAATCGTCGCTCGCCACGCCGGCCGCACTGCCGGCCGGGTAGGGGCGCACGCTCTGGTAGGTCCACAGCCCGTGCTGGTCGGCAAATTGTCCGTTCGTTGCCTGCAGGCGCTGCCAACTGTCGGGGTAGCGCGCGGCCAGGCTGCGACTGGCATCGTTGAACATGAATCCCCATTCGTCGGCGGTGTCGGGGGCATGCAGCCAGTAGCCGGCGCTGTTGAGCAGCGCCAGATGCTTGCCGCTGGCCTCGCCGGTACTGACGAAGTGCTTGAGCAAGGCATCGCCGAGGTAATTGAGGACGACGATGCCCTGCTTGTTGCCTTGCCGGTCGGCAACCGCCGTCGCGACGCGCAAGATCGGCTTGAAGGGTTTTACGATCTGGCCGTTCTCGATGTTCAGATCGAGCGGCGAAAGATAGATCCGGCCAGCCTCGGCCTGCATCGCCTCGCGGAAGTAATAGCGCTCCGCCTTGTTCTGCAGTGTCTCCTTGGCTGCCAGTCGTCCCTGGCCATCCTGCAAGTTGACCCGGATCACTTCCTGGCCGGCCTGATTGATCCAGCGGATCTGGTCGTAAACCTTTCTGGCCCCTGCGAAGTTGATGAAATTGCTTTCCAGGCGGCGAATTTCCGGGGAGGCCGGGTCGTTGGCCAGTTGCTGCAGCGTCAGATCACCGGCGATGTATTCAATGTCGCCGATTACCTCCTCCATGTGGCGCAGCAGCGTCGTCGCCGCCAGGCCGACATCGAGCGTCTCCTGGTGCCTGATCTTGTCGAGCCGGTGATTTTCCTCGCTGTTGCTGAAC
>JAGTRV010000131.1 GCA_018262245.1 Pseudomonadota bacterium
CTTGTCATTGCCGCCCGGCTGCTTCAACGCCCAGGCCCAGGCCGACAAATAGGTGTTGCGGCCGTTGCCGGTATTCTTCGGATGCGGAATGATCATCTGAACGCCGGGAGCAGCGATATCGTTCCAGTCCTTGAGGCCCTTCGGGTTGCCCTTGCGCACGATGAAGACCATCGTCGACGTATAAGGCGAGGCATTGTTCGGAAATTTCTTGGCCCAATCCTTGGCAACCAGACCTTTGTCGGCCAGGAATTCAATATCGTTGGCCTGATTCATGGTCACCACATCGGCCTCCAGACCATCGGCCACGGCCCGCACCTGCTTGGTCGAACCGCCGTGCGATTGTTTCAGTTCGATGCTCTCGCCAGTCTTGGCCTTCCAATATTTCTGGAACATCGGGTTGTAGTCTTTATAAACATCGCGAGCAACATCATAGGATGCGTTGAGCAACGTCGAATCAGCCAGTGCAGCGCCAGCCACCAGGCTTAACAAAATTGCGGTAATCGATTTGCGGAATTGGGTCATGCTTCACCTCCTATGCGATTGAGCGAATCTAGCTGAGTCGTTTATAACCACAAAGAAAAATTTTTAATTTACTTATAGCCATCTCTACCAAACCCGCGCCGTAAGCGAAAGCCAACCACCTTGGCTCTATTCGCCAGCCACGCCAGGGGCTATCATTCAACATTAACCACGCAGCCAATATATTCAAGATGCGCGCCTCCCTGCTTGCCACACTCCTGCTTTCCACCCTGCTCGCCGCCTGCGCCTCCAAAGGCGATATCCCGCCGAGCAAGCATATCTCGCAAAGCGGCCCGCTCAAGGTGCATCCGGGCCTGCTCGGCCAGCCAGTACCGCCGGAGCTGCAACAAGAAACCCGCACCTCGCCAACAACAACCGGCACAGCAGACTCCGCGATCAAGATCGACCCGGTCGGTTTACGCACTCAGCGTAGCGTCTATTTCGACCTGAACAGCGCAGACATCAAGGCCGACTACGACCCGGCCCTGCGTGCTCATGCCCGCTATCTGGCCGAACATCCGAATGCGCGCGTTCGGGTCGAAGGCAATGCCGACGAACGAGGCAGTTCCGAGCACAACCGGCGCCTGGGCCTGAAGCGCGCCGAAAATGTACGCTCGGCAATGCTCAGCAACGGTGCGGGGGAAAAACAGATCGCCATCAAGACACTCGGCGAAGCACGTCCGAAGCTCGTCGGCCATGACGAAGCATCCTGGTCAGAGAATCGTCGCGCCGACGTGATCTACGAACGGGAAGACTAAACAGAAGAACCCGCCAGCAAAAGGCCTCGCTAAACAGCGAGGCCTTTTTCTTTGGGCGAAGCGATGGCGACTACTTATGATTGCTCAATTCATGTGAAGGCAAATTCGCCAGCCATTCGGAAAACGGTATCTCCGTGACTTCCGGCACACGCCTTTCCACCGACTTCCGGCGCTCGCGCCAACCATTCGGCGGCCCGAGTTCACAGTCGCGGCGATCATCACCCGAGCGCTTTTCGTTTTTCACAACCATCAAACACCTCGTCCTCTAACCACCCCGGAGCCAACACTCACGACTGGTTTCAATATAAAGGCAGACGAAAAAAGAGGCAGTGAAGAAACTCACATCAAATCAAAAATGGCCCGACGGCACCGGGCCATTTGCGAGATGCGATAAAAATTTGATCGCGATGAATAAAGTCTGTCGGAGCCAGATAGATCCTGCGTTTTGAGCGCCCGCTCGTCGGCTGATCCGGTCGTTGGCGCTTCATCGTGAATCTGGCCGCAATATGCTGATTATCAGGCGTTCTGCTGGAGGTTGCAGAAAAACGTGCTGTCCATTCGCTCGCGACGAACACGACTGGAATCCGTTGGCGCACGTGATCAACTACCTGGGGCGTGAGTTGCCCGCCGGTATGGTCTCTGTGCCACGACCAGGCCACACCTTCTAAGCATCGCTGATACCGGAACTTGCGCTGCATCGTGGAGCGATCAGGTTTCCTGATTGCAAACGTAGCGTTAAGTCTTCGCCGGACATTGGCTTTCCAAACAAATACCCTTGGAATACCTGGCACCCCGCGTCGGCCAGGAAGTCACGCTGGGCTTCTGTTTCGACCCCCTCGGCCAAGACTTCCATATTGAGGTTGAGGCCCAGGGCGATGATGGTATTCGAGATGGCACAATCGCTTTCGTTGTCTGGCAAGTCACGGACAAAGGCGCGGTCAATTTTCAAGCGATTCAATGGAAATGCTTTGAGATAGGCTAACGATGAATACCCGGTGCCGAAATCATCAAGCGCTGTCTTGATGCCGAGGCAGTTGAGGCCGCGCATGATATCGATGGCGCCAATCGGATCAACGATCAGCGAGCCTTCAGTGATTTCCAGCTCCAACAGACGATTAGGCAAGCCAGTTTCGTCGAGAATCGTTTGTACCGAGGCCAAGAGGTCATTGCGACGAAATTGGCGAGCCGAGAGGTTAACGGCAACCGGAATTTCAAACCCCAATTCGCTCTGCCATGTTCGCGCCTGATGACAGGCAACCCGCATGACCCATTCACCAATCGAAACGATGAGCCCGGTTTCTTCTGCGACAGGTATGAACTGGACAGGTGAGACATTGCCCAATTCCGGGTTATGCCAGCGCAACAAGGCTTCGACGCCAACCAATTGGCCATTTTTTGCGTTGACCTGTGGCTGATAGACGACCGAAAACTCGTTGCGATCCAGCGCCACTCGCAACATGCGTTCGAGCTTGAAAAGATGGGTGCCCATCTCGTTCATCTCGTGCGAGTAATACTTGTATAAATTGCGGCCGTCGGCCTTGGCGCTATATAAAGCAGACTCCGCCGCCATCATTAGCGTCTTGCTGTCCTGGCCGTCATTCGGAAAGATGGCGACCCCGATACTGGCACTGATATGTGCGTTGATGCCGCCCATTTGAAATGGGCGTGCAAAAGCGGTGAGCAGCTTTTCGCAAATGCCGCCGATGGTCTGAGGATCAACAATTTCGTTGAGCAATATCGAGAAGCGGTTGCCCCCAAGGCGGGCCACGATGTCGTATTTTCGCAGGGAAACCTTGACCCGCTCCGCCGCCTCGATCAGCACCTGATCGCCGACTGAATAACCCATTGAGTCATTGATCGCCTTAAAACGATCAAGGTCGAGCTGAAGTATTGAAAATCGGCTGCTGTTTCTTTTCGCATTGGCCAACTGCTGCTCAAGGGCTGAAAGCCAGGATTCCCGATTGGGAAGAGCGGTCAGTCCATCAAAGGTTCTGAGCTGATCCAGTAGTGCCTCGACCGTCTTTTGCTGGCTGAGGTCGAAAATCATCCCGGTGTAGTTCACAACCTTTCCGTCCTGACTTCTCACCACGGCAATCGAAAGCAAGGCCGGATAAATCTCACCATTCTTTCGCCGATTCCAGACTTCCCCTTCCCAGGTGCCATTAGCGTTAAGCTCTTGCCACATCCTTGCGAAGAAAGCCGCATCGTGCCGACCGGACTTGAGGATGCGCGGATGCTGGCCGATGATTTCCGAGCGGCTATATCCAGAGATTCTCAGGAAGGCAGGATTGACTTCGACGATCCGCTGGTCGGCATCGGTGACCAGAATGGATTCAACGCTATTCGCAAAAACGGCTTCAGCAAGATTGAGTTGGTGTTCGGCCACGCGACGACCGCGTTGAATCTGGCGAATCAGAATTCCCGCCAGCATGAAAGCCAGAAGTACCAACAAACCGCTGATCGAGAGTTCTTGCCAGGCGCGTTTTTCGACCTGTTCGGCACTGACGCCGAGCGACGCATTTAACCGATCCTCAAGGGCCTTCATGGCATCGATTTTTGCGGTTGAGACTTCAAACCACATTTCCGGTGTCGGTAACGATATGGATAAAGCCTCGGTGGTCGACATGCTGCCGTGCGACTCCTCCCAAAAGGCAACGGCCCTGATCTTTTGCCGGATACGCTCAGCGTCCTTGATGTGGGGCTGGGCCAGAATTTCGCGATACCTGGCCGCCGTTTCTGCATCGGCCAAGCGGACGAAGTTGGCCAGACGAGCCTGCTCCGTGGCCCGGATATTGTTTAACGTCAGCATCCGGCCTGCACTGAAGTTGTGATCGGACAGGATCGCCGATAGCAACGCTCTTTCCTGCCCCAACATTTCTTTGGCCTGGGAAAAGGCAATAAAGGCCATTTGCTTGCGGAAGATCGAAGACTCGATGGCGCTGCCGAAGGAGCTCAATTGCAGGTCGAACAGCGTGTCAATAATCCACGTATAACGGTCGACCGTGTAATCACGCGATAGCTCGAGACTCTTTACCCGAGGCCGAAGCTCCTGGAGCTGCCCCCATCCTGCATCGAGGCTTCGCTGGAGGGCCTGATCCATGGCATGTTCGCGAATGATTGATTTCAATTCATTCAGCGAACCATCTGTCCGAATCTGCTGCGTCACTAGCGATTCGCCAAAACGCTCACCTCGAGAAGCGATAAAGCCGCTGGAAAACCCCCGCTCGCGTTGTAGTTCGTGGATAAGCCGACTAATCGCCCCATTCGCTCCCATCCATTTTCGATCAAGGCTTGCATTCCGCAACTGGTCGAAGCGCTCGACCAAGCTATGTATCGCGAAAAATGAGAGCGCCAAAAGAAAAACGATCAGCACCCAAGTGGCATTGCGTCGAATGGGCCCAAGAGAGCCTGGTGGAGCTCTTGGCACATTGGTTTGCGGACTGTTTTCAATTGGCATTTGTTAAATCGATTAAATTTATCAACTTTGTTATCGGCGGCAGTTTATCGGACAGGTTAGACTTGCGATTTAATCTCGGTCATTTTGGAGTGTGGAATGCGAATTCGTTGGAGCAGCGATCTGGAGACAGGCATCCGGGCGATCGATCTTCAACATGAAGAGCTGATCGGCATGCTGAACGAACTTGACGCTGCCTATTCGGGAGGATGTGAGCAGTTTGTCCTGGAGAGCGTCTTGCAGCGGCTCGGTGCCTACGCGGAGTTCCACTTCGGTACAGAAGAATCCCTGATGGCTACGTTACCGCGCAGCGAACAGCATGCCGAGGAGCATCTCCGACAACACAGAGGCTTTATGGAGCAACTGTCACGAATGCGCGCTGCATCCAGTCAAGATGCGCCGCAAACCATGGGAATCTTGATTGACTTCCTCAATCAGTGGCTTTACGAGCACATTCTTAAGAGCGACCGAAATCTCGGTGCCCTGTTAAACCAGAAGATTGCAAATTCGCGTACGCAAAAAATGTAATCCGAGTTTTTGATATGGCGGATAACCACGCGGTGGCTTCGGCAGCTTTCGGAATGAAGTCCCCTTGAGCATCTGGTTTTGAGAATAACGGAGAGTTCGGTTGTGGCCGGAAGCACTAGTCTGGCCTCTTGCCACTAAGCAGTCATTGCCAGGAAAAGCGCTTTCTCAACAGCCTGCTTACAGGTGTCACATCGAATTCACACTCCCGGCCATAAGCGCTCCTTCCATCGCATACCCAAAAAGCCGACATTCACCTTGAGAAGGATGCGATATGGATAGATACTTGGTCGCCTGCCTCCTTTTTCGCCAGTGAGTTAGCGAACAAAATGCGCGGAAAGCCTTGTGAATCCTTGATGTTTCGACATTTCTTTGGCGTCCGCTCGAATATGCATAGGTGGCCCCATGGGGCCGCCTATTAACTGTTAGGCCTTACCAAGGAAGTACCCAGATGCCTGATTCCCCGATGAATAACCTGTCAGATGAGGAACAAGGTTTGTGGCAAAGAGTCAACGACCTATGGTCTTTATCATTGGAGCGCAATGCCGAGAAGATTCGAAGCACGCTTCACCCTCGCTATGTCGGCTGGGACATGAATAGTCCAGTACCGCATAACCGTGAGGCTGCCGTCCAATCTGTTGTCGGCGATTCACCTATGCTCACAGACTATGAACTCACCCCACTGAGTATCAAGGTTTATGACCACACCGTGGGTGTTGCCCATTACGCGTACAGGGCCTCAATAGCGCCTAAAAACTCTTCACCTGTCCAAATAACTGGCAAATGGTCCGAGGTCTATCTCAATCAGAACGCTGAATGGGTGATGATCAGCGTCAGCGGAAAGCCCGACTTACCGTCAGGAGGTCTCATTGCAGTTGAGTAACAACTCAGGCCCAAGCTATCGCTCCTGAATGCCCGCATCCCCAAATCAGCAACTTCCGCTTGGGGCGCGGAGCCGCCGTAACTCAGGTATAGAAACTGTCATCCCACATCTCAAAATGCCAATGGCCGGCCAGAACTTAGAACCGGCTATTTTTCATTGAGGAGGCTATCAACTGCTTCGGCCGAGGTACTGCATGTGGTCGCTTTCATGACTCCGAATTTCGGCCGAAGCCGCCGGTGACGGATCAGCAGGTATCTGTCGAAAATATGGCAGAAATTAGCCTTTCAGTAGCGCTGAGACCAAACCGCTAACCAATTGCCTGTATGGGGTATCTGAACCATCGATGGCTGACTGGCTCAAACGCGGAAATGCCCTATGACGCGGTAAGTCCCCCGACTGCTCCCATGCTCGCAAATGGCATCAAGATATTGCGTTATCATCATTGCCAGATCAGGAAAACTGCCCATGTTCGATCACGACATCGTTGCCTTCATCCAGTCCGGCGTCAGCATCACGCTGGCTGCATGCGCGCCGGGGCGGGTGCCGAGCATGAGCCGCGGCTATGCCTGCAAGCCGGTTGATGGCGACACCATCGGGATCATCCTGCCCCAAACGCAGGCCGCCGAAGCGCTCGACAACATTCGTCTGACCGGGCGTGTCGCGGTGGCGTTCAGCCAGCCGACCACCAACCGGACGACCCAGATCAAGGGCACCGATGCCCGCATCGTCGCCTTCGACCCGGATGACGAGCATCTCGTCCGCAAGCACATCGAAGAGTTCGTTCCCGAAGCTGTCGCACTGGGAACACCGGAAGAGATGGTGCGTGCCCTTCTTTCCTACCAGCGCGAGGATCTGGTGATGGTCCTATTCACGCCGACCAGCGGTTTTGACCAGACGCCTGGCCCGAAGGCCGGTCACCCCTTGCCGGCCACACCATGACGCCGCGCCTAGACACCATCCGTGAATGCCTGGAGGGGATCATTCCCGGCCACATCGTTACCTGCGATCCGGGTGGAATGCCCAATGTCGCCTTCCTGTCGCAGGCCGAGTACATCGATAACGAACACCTCGCACTCTCCTACCAGTTCTTCAACACCACCCGGCGCAACGTGCTGGCCGGCTCGCCGGTCCGCCTGCTGCTAACCAGCCATCTGACGGCCCGTCAATACCGCCTCTCACTGCAATACCTGCGTACCGAAACGGCCGGCCCGCTATTCGAGCGGATGAAGGCCAAGCTCGCCGGCATCGCCGCGCACAGCGGAATGGCGGGCATCTTTCGCCTGCTCGGTGCCGACATCTACCGTGTGCTGGACATCCTTCCGGTGCCGGGCGGCACCATCAGCCCACCACCGCCGGCCGTCAACTGCCTGAACGCCCTGCGCCACTCCACCGAGCACCTGAGCGCCTGCGCCAACCTCGAATGCCTGCTCGAAAAGGCCGTGGATTGTCTGGAAAAGAAATTCGGATTCAGCCATCTGATGCTGCTGATGCACGACGAGGCACGCGGCTGCCTGTTCACGCTTGCCAGCCGCGGCTACACGCAATCCGGCATCGGCTCCGAGATTCCGGTCGGTTCCGGCCTGATCGGCATCTGCGCCCGCGAACGTTCGCCGATCCGCATCGGTTTCATGAGCAGCGAGTACACCTACGGCCGCACCGTCCGCGACGGGCTGGCCGCCGAGGGGCAGATCGACGCCCTGGAAACCGCCATCCCGCTCCCCGGCCTGCCCAACGCCGCCAGCCAGATGGCGATCCCCATCGTCGCCGGCGACCGGCTGCTTGGCGTCATCTACGTCGAAAGCCTGGCCGACCTGCATTTCGGCTATGACGAAGAAGACGCGCTGGTCGTCTTCGCCGCCCAGCTTGGCCTGGCAATGCAGCATCACCAGATGACGGACGAGGCATCGGACGACATGCCGGTCACCGAGCGCCCGCCGGCGCCACCGCAAGGCGCGCTGCTGACCGTGCGCCACTTTGCCGCCAACGACAGCGTGTTTCTCGACGATGACTACCTGATCAAGGGCGTGGCCGGCGCCATTCTCTGGGCGCTGCTCAACGACTTCACCCGACGCGGCCGCACCGGCTTCACCAACAAGGGCCTGCGGGTCGATTCCCGCATCCGACTACCGGGCGCCAGCGACAACCTCGAAGCTCGCCTCGTGCTGCTGCAACGGCGGCTGGCCGAGCGTAATGTCGGCATCGCCATCGGCAAGACCGGGCGCGGTCGTTTCGCACTCACCGTCGAGCGCCCTCTGACGCTGGTCGAGAGCTGATTTTCCGGCTCTGGCAGCCGCCTTTCTTAAATCTTCATTCAGCATTTCTTAAAAGATTCGTAAGCGGGCACCACGCCCCTTGTCCTGCTTTTTTGGCCGCCTAGACTTCCGTCAACACACCAGACAGGAGTCGCCATGAACGCATTTCCAACCGCCGTCGATCCGCTCCGACTGTATGAACAGCTACTGCTGATCCGCGCCTACGAAAACGCCATCG
>JAGTRV010000132.1 GCA_018262245.1 Pseudomonadota bacterium
GTCCCGTTTCCCGCCAATTGCCTTGTCGACAAAACAATCGGACGGTGGGGTTGACAGCGCCCGGCATGGCCGCCATAAGAGCGCCCGTTCGGCCAACGCCTTCGGGCAGCGGCGGGAACGGGATGGGAGAATGTCCCGAGTGGCAAAGGGGGCGGACTGTAAATCCGCTGGCTAAGCCTTCGTAGGTTCGAGTCCTACTTCTCCCACCATTTTATACCTGACAGCACGAATAAATTCAGACGCCTTCCTTTGCGGAAGACCGCAAACAACTTATATGCTTGTCATATTTCTTTTTTACTTTATCGCGATCTTTGTTTTTTACGATAAATTCTATTATTTTCTTGCCATACGGACTTCAACTATCCTCTCAACTTCCGTATTGAGGCTATCGAATGTGCTGAGGATGCCCTCTGCGGGGTGTGCTCCGAGAGAGAAGACGCCTCGGAAGCCAGGGCGCGCCAGCACACAGGATCAGCCCCGCTCGTCCCTGCAACTGACGGGACGCACGAAACCACAAGTCGAAGTACCCATTGATGACCGGTAGCCTTTCAGCCAGAGACGATTTCCGCCTGAACAATTTCGACCTGTTGCGCCTTATGGCAGCCACCGAGGTTCTGATTTTTCACGCGAAGGCCCATCTCGGCCTCGCCTTTCCGGCCTGGGCCGACAGCCTGTGGCACTTTCGCGGCGTCCCGGTGTTCTTTGTCATCTCGGGATTTCTGATTTCCGCCTCATATGAGCGCAGCAGCGGCATCGGCTCGTATTTTCGCAATCGCGCCCTGCGGATCTTTCCCGGCCTCTGGGCATGCATCAGCATAACCGTGCTCGTGGCGTCCCTGTTCGGCTTCAGCTTCCTGCATCCCGCCGGCCTTGCCTGGTACGTGGCGCAGCTTGGCGCGCTCATCTACACGCCGGGGTTCCTCAAGGATTTCGGCTTCGGCTCGTATAACGGCAGTCTGTGGACGATCCCTGTCGAGATCCAGTTCTATTTCGTCCTGCCGGTCCTGTATTGGCTGGCTCGCCGGTCGAAAATCAGCCTTGATGCGGTTCTACTGGCAGCATTCGTGCTGTTTTCCCTGGTCGGCATCTGCATCAACCATCTCTTCCCCGACATGCTGACGTCTGAGGAAACGAGGGTTGCCAAACTCCTGAAGTACGCCTTTTTCACGCATTTCTACATGTTCCTGGCCGGAACGCTGCTGCAAAGGCACATCGCGGTCGTGCATCGGTTCTTGCGGGGAAAGGGCGTGCTCTGGCTTGCCGCCTATATCGCCGTCGTCAATCTCAAGCCGGCGGGCGCCATCGGCGATTACCTGTCGCTGATGATGCTGGCCATTGCCGTGGTGTCGCTCGCCTATACCTTGCCGTCGCTGTCCAGCCGACTGCTGCGCGGCAACGACATTTCCTACGGCGTCTACATCTATCACGGGCTGGTGCTGAACATTCTGGTCAGCCTCAATTGGACGGGATCGGCCATCAGCCTGCTGGCTACGGTCGGCGGTGCCACTCTTGCCGCGTGGCTTTCGTGGGTGCTGATCGAAAAGCCAAGCCTGCGCCTCAAGCGCCAGAGCCTGCGCGCCACGGAAGCGGCCTTGCCTGCGTGAACAGATGTGGGCCGCTTTATGCGGCGCTCCTGGCTTTGGAGATCGGCCTGTGCGCCAGAGCAACTCCAGCAAAAGTGGGAACCGGTTTTGCGTCCGGAGTTACGTGGAAACAAAAGGATAGAGCACGTCGGCGAACCTGAGTTCGCCAGATGTGCTCTAGACGAGCGCCTCGAACAATTGCGCAACGGCTTCTGCGCCGGGGTCGACGTGACCGCTCAGCTTTTCGGCGCTCACGTAGGCGGCGCGGCCGGCCTTGGCGACACTCATGGTTGCGGTGTGATCGGCGCCCTTGCGGGCCGCCGCCGCTGCCGCGGCGATACCGTCGTTGAGGGCTGAAAGCGCCGGGTGAAGGGCGTCGATCATGGTCCGGTCGCCCGGCCTTGCCCCGCCGATTTCCTGCATGCGGGCCAGCCCGGCCATCAGCGCATCGCGCATGGTCAATCCACTGGATGCCGCGTCGCCGGCCGCCGCAAAGAAGATTGCCAGCAGCACGCCCGACGACCCGCCCATCGTTTGGCTGAACTCGAGTCCGATCGCCCGATAGAGCTGCGTATGGTCGGCGAGCGGCAGGTGATCCAGCGCTCCGATCAAGGCCTTTGCCGCGCCGGCAAGGGTGGACCCGGTATCGCCATCTCCTGATTTCGCGTCCAGCGCGTTCAGTTCAGATTCAAGCGAAATCATGATGTTGCAGCACTTTAGGAGGAAATCGCGCGTTGCCCGGTGCTGTGAGGGAATCGGACGAATGGGCGTCAGGCCGTCAGGCAGCGCCAGGGCGACGGGGGAGATGATCCGATGGCAGCCCGGCCACGCCGACATGGCCACAGGGCTGCATAGCGACACCCCATCGCCTGAGGTCAGGGGATAGATCGACACCGAAGCGCCCCGCATGTCGAGCGACGTCATCATGGCGGCCGGCCCGACAATGAACTTGATCTTCCGGCCCAGTTCGGAGCGCAACAATTCGTAGGCCAGCACCGACATTTCCAGCACCGAGGCGCCGCCGAGATTATTGAGCAGAGCGACATAGTCCCTGTCGTCCGCCTGGGCCGCCAGTTTGTCGATCATCGCCGCCATCGCCTGCTCGGCATCGACAAAGTCGATCTGCTCCACGCCCGGTTCGCCGTGGATGCCAAGACCCAATTCAGCCTTGCCTTGAGCGATGCGGCTTTCCTTGGCCGAGCCGGGCACGGTGCAGGTATCGAGCGACATGCCGATCGACCGGGTGCCGGCGATGATCCGTTCGGCGGCGGCGGTGACGGTCGCGAGATCGCTGCCCTTTTCGGCCAGATCACCGGCCACCTTGTGCACGAACAGCGTGCCGGCAAGTCCGCGCGATTGCGGCAGGTGCGGCAAGGCAATGTCATCGTCGACGATGACCATGTTCACCTTGAGGCCGAAGGCGCGGGCCCGTTCGGCGGCCAGGCCGAAGTTCAGCCGGTCGCCGGTATAGTTCTTGACCACCAGCAGGCAGCCCGCCGGCCCGGTAGCCGCCAGAATCCCGGCCAGCACCGCATCGACCGACGGCGAGGCGAACACATCGCCGCACACCGCCGCTGTCAGCATGCCGGGGCCGACAAAGCCGACATGTGCCGGCTCGTGCCCCGAACCGCCGCCGGAGACGATCGCCACCCGGCCCTTGTTCCAATCGGCGCGCATCACGACGCGGATATGCGGAAAGCCGTCCAGCCGCACCAGACGCCCGCCGGAGGCCATCACGACCCCTTCGATCGCCTCGGTGACGATGTTTTCGCGCTTGTTCATGAATTGCGTCATGGTGTCCTCCTCAGACGATACGGGCGCCGGCGGCATCGAAATAGAACGGCCTCAGCGGTTGAATTTTCACGATGTCGCCCGCGCGCAGCGGCGTGTGGGCATCGATGACCGTTGTCAGATCGTGGCTCTTGAACGCCAGATGCAGGCGGGTCTGGTCCCCCAGATGCTCGACCCGCTTGACCAGGCTGTCCTGCCCTTCGCCTTGCTGGATCTGCTCGGGGCGCATGCCGATAAAGGCCGCACCGTAGGGAGCCGGTCCGAACAGGTCGGCCGGCAGGATGTTGATGTGCGGCTGGCCCAGGCGTCCGGCGGCGTAGATGCTGACGGGTTGCTCGTAGATCTGGCGCGGCGTACCGAATTGCACCAGCCGGCCGTGATCGAGGACACCGACGTGGGTGGCCATGGTCATCGCCTCGATCTGGTCGTGGGTGACGTAAAGAAACGTGGCGCCCAGATTGGCCTGGATGTTCTTGAGTTCGATGCGCAGATCGGCGCGCAGCTTGGCGTCCAGCGACGACAGCGGCTCGTCCATCAGGTAGACCGACGGACTGCGGACCAGCGCGCGGCCAATGGAAACCCGCTGCATCTCGCCACCGGACAGGGCCGTCGCCTTGTTGTCGAGCTTGTGGGAGATCTGCAGGATCTCGGCCACCTCGCCCACCTTGCGGTCCATGTCAGCCTTGGGCGTCCGCAGCAGCGGCGACTTGAGCGGAAACTCCATGTTCTCGCGCACGGTCAGATGCGGGTAGAGCGAATATTGCTGGAACACCATCGCCACGTTGCGCTGCGCGGGCGGCAGGCCCTGCATGGAGCGTCCCGCGATGAACACCTCGCCGTCACAGGGCTTGTCCAATCCCGAAACCATGCGCAGCAGCGTGGTTTTTCCCGCGCCGGTCGGTCCCAGCAGCACCACGAAGGAGCCATCGGGAATCGTCAGGGAAACCTCGGCAAGGGCCGTCTGCCGACCGAAGGACTTCGAGACATTTTTCAAAAGGACTTCAGCCATGGTTCAGTACCTTTTGATTGGCCGTTGAGATCAACGCATGGCCATTGGCTGCAAATAGCGAGATCGAGCGGGCATCGAACCTGAGCCCCACGGTGTCGCCAACGGTTGCGACCTTGTCCGAACCAACGCGGACCTTGACCTGCCCAAGCGCAGTATCCAGCGTGACGATCTGCGTGGTGCCCAGATACTCGACCGCCATGATGCGTCCGCGATATCCTGCATCATCGTCCAGATGAACGTGCTCGGGCCGCACGCCCAGGACCAGCCCGCCGTCGTCGCCGCTGATCATCCTGGGTATGTGTACCTCAGTGCCCGCCAGCGTGACCGAGGTCGCGCCGTTTCCCACCATGCCGTCGAAAGGCAGCAGGTTCATTGCCGGCGAGCCGATGAACTTTGCCACGAAGGTGGTGGCCGGCCAGTCGTAGATGTCCTGCGGGCGGCCGAACTGCTCGACGACGCCGTGGTTCATCACCACGATCTTGTCGCCCATCTGCATGGCCTCGAGCTGGTCATGCGTCACATAGACCGTGGTGGCGTGCATCCGGTCGTGCAAGGCGCGCAACTCCTGCGCCATGTGCTCGCGGAACTCGGCGTCCAGCGCGCCCAGCGGCTCGTCCATGAGAAAGCAGGCCGGATCGCGAACCACGGCTCGCCCGAGCGCCACGCGCTGCCGGTCGCCGCCGGACAGCCCGCCGACCGGCTTGTCCAGCAACCCAGTGATGCCCAGGATCTCGGCGACCTCCTCGACCTTGGCGCGCACCTGGTCGCGCGGCATGCCCTGGCTGACCAGCGGATAGGAGATGTTCTTGCGCACGTTCATATGCGGATAGAGGGCGAACATCTGAAAGACGAAAGCGATATCGCGCTTGGAGGCCGGCTTCTGGCTGACTTCGATGCCGTTGATATAGATCTCGCCCGCCGTTGGCAGCTCCAGCCCGGCGATCATCCGCAGCGTGGTCGTCTTGCCGCAGCCCGACGGTCCCAGCAGCATGAAGAACTCGCCGCTTTCGATGGTAAAGCTGGAGGATTGCACGGCTGTGAAGGCGCCAAATTCCTTGCGTAGGTTCTTGATGACGATCTGTGCCATCGTTTACTCCGGAAAATGGCTGACGATGATGAACATGACCGTTCCGATCAGCGTCACCAGGAAGGAATAGGTGAACAGCACCAGCGCCAGCGGCTGCATCAGCATGACGACGCCCAGAGCGATCAATACGGTGGCGACCATCTCCCAGGCCCCTCGGCGCAGGTGCAGCAGGCCATAGATGAAGTTGTTCATTTGCGAACCGCTCCGAACGTGATGCCGCGCAGCAGGTGTTTGCGGAGCAAGATGGTGAAGATCATGATCGGCAACAGGAACAGCGTGGCGCCAGCGGCCACGGCGGGCCAGTCCTTGCCACCGGAGCCGATGATGGTGGGTATGAACGGCGGCGCGGTTTGCGCCGTGCCCGAGGTCAGGAGCACCGCGAAGGCATATTCGTTCCACGAGAAGATCAGGCAGAAGATGGCCGTGGAGGCGATGCCGGTGGCGGCCTGCGGCAGCACGACCTTGTAGAAGGCCTGGAAGCGCGTGTAGCCGTCGATTAGCGCCGCCTCTTCGTATTCGATGGGGATTTCGTCGATGAACCCCTTCAACAGCCAGACCGACAGCGACAGGTTCACGGCGGTGTAGAGCAGGATCATCCCGAGGTGGGTGTCACTCAGTCCCAGCTGCCGGTACATCAGAAAGATCGGGATGGCGACGGCAATGGGCGGCATCATCCGGGTCGACAGGATGAAGAACAGCAGATCGTCCTTGAGCGGCACCTTGAAGCGGCTGAACGCATAGGCGGCGATCGTGCCGAGAAACACCGACAGGAAGGTCGAGCCAAAGCCGATGATCACCGAGTTCATGAACCGCTCGCCATAGCGCGAGGGGCCATTGATGACCATGTCATACTGGCGGACGATGGCGTCGTACCAGGTGGTCGGCGGTCCCAGCGCGGCCAGATCCTCCGGCGTCACCCGGCTGCGCGAGGTGAACAGGTTGACGTATCCCTCCAGCGACGGGCTGAACACCACCTTCGGCGGATAGGCGATGGCGTCAGTCGGCGTCTTGAAGCCGGTGGCGATGATCCAGGCCAGCGGCAGCAAGGTCAGCAGCGCGTAGCCAATAACCAGAATTCCTGCGAACCACTTCTGGCGGCTTGACGGCTCGGTGATGGAGTAGCTCATCTGTCTTTCACCTTGTTGAGCGCCTTGACGTAAATCGAGGCCAGACCGAACACGGTCACGAACAGGATCACCGCGTAGGCCGAGGCAAAGCCGGTGCGCCATTTCTCGAAGGCTTCGCGCTTGAGATCGATCGACGTCAGCAGGGTCGTGGCGCCGGGGCCGCCGCCGGTGAGCTGCACCACGAGATCGAACATCTTGAAGTTTTCGATTCCCCGGAACAGCACGGCCAGCATCAAAAAGGGCAGCGCCATCGGCAGCGTGATGGTCCAGAACTGCCGCCACTTGCTGGCGCGATCGCATTCGGCGGCTTCGTAGATGCTGGGAGGAATGGACCTGAGGCCGGCCAGGCAGATCAGCATCACGAAAGGCGTCCACATCCAGGTGTCGACGAGGACGATGGTCCACGGTGCCAGGGAGACGTCACCGATCATGGAGAAGCTGGCAGGGTCGACGCCGGATATGAACTCTATGAAATAATTGAACAATCCGATCTGCGGCTGATACAGGAAGGTCCAGAAGTTGCCGACGACCGCGGGCGACAGCATCATCGGCAGCACGATCAGCGTGGTCCAAAGATCGTTGCCGCGGAACTTCTTGTTGATGAGATAGGCCAGCGTAAAGCCGATCACGACCTGCAGCACGATGGTCCAGATCAGGAAGTGGGCGGTCGCTTGCAAGGATGCCCAGGTATCGGGATTGGTCAGGATCTTGCGGTAGTTCTCGATACCGACGAACTCGACCGGGTTATTCGGTCGATTGGTACGGAAATTCGTCAGGCTCAGGCGGATCGTCCAGATCAGCGGAAAGATATTCACCGCCAGCAGCAGCAAAATGGTCGGCGTCACGAACAGCCAGGCGATTGTCCTGTCAGAAACACCCCGGATTCGGCGCGCAAGTTTGGGTGGCGTGGCTGACGCGACGCGTTGAGCGAGATGATCAGACATGGTTTTGCTTTCCTGGAGCGGCGAGCCATCGGTGCGGACTCGATCCGGGCCGCACAAGCCTCGTGGACATGCCACCCGCTGCCTGTCCGGGGCGGGTGGCAATGAGGTCAGTACTTGCCTTCTTCCTCGAAGGTGGCGTGCCAATCGGCGACCAGGCCGTCGAGGGCTTGCTTTGCGGTACCGTTGCCGGCCACCACGTAGTCGTGGAACCACTTTTGCGAGGATTGCAGCAATGTCGCGTAGCTGGGTTCTGCCCAGAAGTCTTTCACGATCGCCATGCTGTCCAGGAAGGTCTGGGCATAGGGCTGGCTGGTGGCAAAGCCAGGGTCTTCCACCACGGCGCGGAGCGCCGAATAACCACCCAGTTTCCACCACTTGGCCTGCACGGCGGGTTGTGCGAACCACTTGATGTAAGACAGCGCCGCATCCTGCTTGTCCGAGGCCGCGACAACCGAAATGCCCTGCCCGCCGAGCTGCGCGAACTTGTCGCCATTCGGTCCGGCCGGATTGGCGAAATAGCCGGTGCGGTCACCGCCGACGTTGGCATCGGTGTTGAAGCCCGGCCAGGTGAAGGCGAAGTTCATCTGCATGGCAACCTGGCCCGACTTGAAGGCGTCCACGCCTTCGGTCATGTAGCCATTCGATGACCCCGGCGGCACGCAGCAATCGTAGAGCGACTTGTAAAACTCCAGCCCCTTGATCGCATTGGCGGAGTTCACAAAGCCTTCCATGTCGTACGGCTTGTCCGGGTTGTCGTATTTGAAGCCATAGCTATAGAGGACATCCATGGCGCCCATGGTGATGCCTTCAGAGCCGCGCTCGGTATAGATCGATGCGCCATAAACTTTCTTGCCGTCGATGTCGCGGTTCTGGAAGAATTCGGCGATCTGCTTCAGTTCGTCGAAAGTGGCCGGCGCGGCCAGGTCATGGCCGTATTTCGCCGTGAACTCGGCCTTCAGTTCCGGACGTGCGAACCAGTCCTTGCGATAGGTCCAGCCGACCACATCACCGAAGGCGGGAAGCGCCCAATAGTTCGGCGTGTTCTTGGGCCATTCGGAATACCCCACCACCGTCGCCGGGATG
>JAGTRV010000312.1 GCA_018262245.1 Pseudomonadota bacterium
ATACTGGTTGATCGAGGTCAGTTCGTTCTTCAGCACCTTGTTGAGGGCTTCGATGACTTTCTTTTCGCCTTTCATGCCTGCTCCTTAAGCCGGGTTGCCGGAGCCCATCTGGCTCTGCAGGTAGTTTTGCAGGCCGACCAGCTCGATCAGTTTCATCTGCTTTTCGAGGAAGTAGGCGTGATCCATTTCGGTATCTTCCAGCTGCACGCCGAGCATGTCGCGGCTGACGTAATCCTGGGCCTTTTCGCAGGCGGCCATGGCTTTCTTCAGATCGCCGTCCACCTTGTATTCCAGTGCGAGATCGGACTTCAACATGTCCGGCACGGTCTTGCCGATTTTCAGGGCATCGCGCTTACTGAGGTCGGGCTTGCCTTCGAGGAAGAGGATGCGCTGGATCAGGGCGCGGGCATGCTGGCGCTCATGATCGGATTCGTGGATCGACTTCTCGGCCAGTTGGGTCAGGCCCATGTCGGCATACATTTCACCGTGGATCAGGTATTGATCGACGGCAGTCAGTTCGCCGGTCAGCAGATCGTTCAGAATATCGATGATTTTCTTGTCGCCCTTCATGGCGTTCTCCGGAGGTCGTGGGATCGGGAGGCTGGCTGGCGAAAATCGGCTGGCTTGCCTGAACTTCCATTCTAGGCGAGGAGAGCGGTGCTGACCAGAACAGTAAAATCAATCTTGCCGCAACGGGCTGATAACATCCGTCCATGAGCCTCTATCAGGATCTTGCCGAGCAGACAGAAAAACTCATTGCCAATGGCGTGCTGCGTCCTGGCGATCGCCTGCCTTCCGTGCGCCAAGCCTGCCGCAGCCATGATGTCAGCCCGGTGACGGTGACTCAAGCCTATTATTTGCTGGAAAGCCGGGGCTTGATCGAGGCACGGCCGAAGTCCGGTTATTTCGTTCGTGCCCGCTTGGGCCAACGCCTGCCCGAGCCGGAAATGACGCAACCGCTCGGCGACTCGACGCAGCTTGAGGTCAGCGATTTCATTTTCCAGATTCTCGAAAGCGTCAAGGATCCCGCGGTGGTACCGCTCGGCTCCAGTTTTCCCAGTCCTTACCTGTTTCCGCTCGCCAAGCTCGGGCGCTTCCTGGCCAGTGCCGCGCGCAAGCTGGACCCGCTGGCGACCGTGACCGATCTGCCGCCCGGCAACGAGGAACTGCGTCGGCAAATCGCCCTGCGTTATCTGGCGCACGGTGCAACCGTCGCGCCGCAGGAGATCATCATCACTTCCGGGGCGATGGAGGGGCTGAACCTGTGTCTGCAGGCCGTCACCCGGCCGGGCGACCTGATTGCCATCGAATCGCCAACTTTTTACGCCGGCCTGCAAGCCAGCGAACGGCTCGGGCTCAAGGTCATCGAAATTCCGACCCATCCGCGTGAGGGAATCAGCCTGCCGGCGCTGGAAGAAGCCTTGCAGCAGCACCCGATCAAGGCCTGTCTGTTCATGCTGAACTTTGCCAATCCGCAGGGCAGCCTGGTTTCGGATGCGCGCAAAAAGGCGCTGCTGGCCCTGTTGCAGCGCCACGATGTGCCGCTGATCGAGGACGATGTCTATGCCGAGCTTTATTTCGGCCCGCAGGCACCGTTGTGCAGCAAGGCCGAAGACCTCGCCGGGCTGGTCATGCACGTCTCGTCTTTTTCAAAGTGCCTGGCGCCTGGTTATCGCCTCGGCTGGGTGGCGGCCGGCCGTTACGCCAAGGCCATTCAGCGTCAGAAACTATCGACCAGTCTGGCGACCACGGTGCCGGTGCAGATTGCGCTGGCCGACTACCTGAAACATGGCGGCTACGAGAATCATCTGCGCCACCTGCGCCGTACACTGGCCAATCAGGAGGCCGCAGTTACTGCTGCAGTCGAGCAGCATTTTCCGGCCGGTACCCGTCTGGCCCGGCCGCTGGGCGGCTATTTTCTCTGGTTGGAGTTGCCCCGTTCGGTCGATGCGCTGTTGTTGCATCAGCAGGCTCTGGAGCGCGGCATCAGCACCGCACCCGGCCCGATTTTTTCGGCCAAGCGCGAGTTTGCCAACCGCCTGCGCCTCAACTTTGGTCATCCGGATTCGCCGGAGCAGCAGGCGGCGATTGCCACGCTCGGCCAGCTGGTTGCTGCCCAGTTATAAGCTGGCCCAGCGGGCAAACTGACTGCCGAAGAAGGCAGTCAGCACCAGTGCAATGGGTGTAAAGGCGATGAAACCCCGGAGTACCCGGGCAATAAAGGCGTGGGCCAGCCTGGCCTCGATGAATTGACGGGCGATCAGCAGCCCCTTGATCCAGACGATGGCGGCGACCAGTAAGGGCATCCATGGGGCGCCGTGAAACCATTGACCCAGCCCGAGGCTGAGCAAGGTGAGGGCGACCAGCACCAGCCAGGCGGTGGCGAGTGGGCGAAGATTGGCGGCAGGTGTCGCGTTGCTTGCATTCATGATTCAGGCCAGGACGTAGAAGAAAGGGAAAATGACCAGCCAGATGATGTCGGTGGCGTGCCAGTAGCTGGCCAGCGCTTCGAGGCCGACATAATCGTCGCTGCTGTAGCCGCCGGCCAGATGGCGGGCGAGCACCCAGAGCATGCCGAGAATGCCCCAGGTGGCGTGCACCAGATGGTTGAAGGTGAGGTAGTAATAAACCGTGAAGAAGATGCCGGATTCGCCATTGATGCCGTGCGCCAGGTTCCAGTTGATCTCCAGCACTTTGGCCATGGGATAGCCGAGCGCCACGATCAGGCCGGCGATCAGCCAGTAGATGGAGCGCTGGCGCTGCCCGGCGCGCATGGTGTTGACCGAGCAGGCAATGAAGAAACTGCTGGTCACCATCAGCAAGGTAATGACCGTTCCCGACAGGCGTGAAAGGCGGTCGGCCCCTTGCTCGAAGGATTCCGGAAAATGCGACCGGGCGACAAAGTAGACGATGAAGAGCACCAGGAATTCGACAAATTCGCAGCAAATGCCGACCCAGATTCCCTTGTTGCCGGGGATTCGTCCGCTGGCGAGTGGCTGGCTGGGGGGCATTTCCAAGGCAAGGGTGGCAGCGCTCATGGTGTTTTTTCAGGGTGGAAATTGATCGGCGTATTGTTTCAGTTCCGTGGTTTGGGCACAGAAACAGAAAAGCTTGTTTTCGATAGGCACAGATATCGGATTGGTTAAATCTGTTCCTATAAGAAATCCGTTTATCTGAAACTGTTTCTATCGGCGCCCCGGT
>JAGTRV010000133.1 GCA_018262245.1 Pseudomonadota bacterium
GCGTCTTCGCTGCATCCGACCTGGCCACACAGGCCGGCAGGGCGTTGCTGCTGCGTCAGCCATTCGAGCCGAGCGATCTCGATGAGGTCATTCTCGGTTGCGCCGCACCGTCGCCGGACGAAACCAATATCGGCCGCATGGTTGCGCTACGTCTCGGTTGCGGCAAGAAAGTGCCAGGCTGGACGGTGATGCGTAACTGCGCCTCGGGTATGCAGGCCATCGATTCGGCGATCGCCAACATCCAGTGCGGGCGTTCCGAACTGGTGCTGGCCGGCGGTGTCGATGCGCTGTCACGGGCACCGCTGCTCTATTCGGATGCAATGGTCCGCTGGTTCGCCGGCATGATGTCGATGCGCACGGCCGGCCAGAAGCTGCAACATTTTCTGAAGCTGCGTCCTGCAGCCCTGCTGACGCCGGTGATTGGCCTGATGAAGGGGCTGACCGACCCGGTCGTCGGCATGCTGATGGGCCAGACGGCCGAGAATCTCGCTTGGCGCTTTGGCATCGACCGCAAGCAGATGGACGAATTTGCCGTGCGCAGTCACCAGCGCTCCCTGGCAGCGCGCCAGGCCGGGCATCTCGGCGAGATCGTGCCGGTGGTTGATGGCAAGGGCAATGTCTATGCCGAAGACGATGGCGTACGGGCCGATGCCAGCATGACCGGCATGGCCAAGCTAAAGCCATTCTTTGACAAGAAATACGGCAACATCACGGCGGCCAACAGCTCGCAGATCACCGACGGTGCGGCCTGGGTGCTGCTCGCTTCGGAAGAGGCGGTGCAGAAATGGAGATTGAAGCCGCTGGGCAAGATCGTCGATAGCCAGTGGTCCGGCCTTGAACCCGAGCAAATGGGCCTCGGCCCGGTGCATGCCTCGACGCCCATTCTTCAACGCCATGGCATGAGTTTGGCCGATGTGGATTACTGGGAATTGAACGAAGCCTTTGCCGCGCAAGTGCTCGGCTGTCAGGCAGCCTGGAAGGACGACGCCTATTGCCGCGAGCAACTCGGTCTCGATGGCGCCTTCGGGAGCATTGCCGAGGATCGCCTGAACGTCGATGGCGGTGCGGTTTCGATCGGTCACCCGGTCGGCGCATCCGGGGCGCGCATCGTGCTGCATTTGCTGCACGTGCTGCGCCGCAACCAGGCCAAGCGCGGCATCGCGACGATCTGCATCGGCGGCGGTCTGGGTGGTGCAATGCTGGTCGAGAGCCTGAACTGACATGCGCATCGGACTTGTTGTGGACTCGGCGTGCGATCTGCCGCGCGAGTTTCTGGACCGGCATGGCGTATTGATCATGCCGATTACCTTGCGCATTGGCGATGCCCTGATTGAGGACCGGCGTCATCCGGAGGAGACGCAGGCTTTCTACGCCCGCCATCTCGATCGGAAAGGCGATGATGATTTTGCCGAGTCGATTCCGTATTCGGTATCGCAGATCGAAAGTCTCTTTCTCGAGCGTCTGGTGCTGGATTACGACTACGTGTTCTGCCTGACCATCACCAGTACCCGCAGCCCGATCTTCGACCATGCGATGAAGGCATCGCGGGCTATCCTGACCAAATACAAGGCGATTCGTCGGGAAGCCGGCATGGAGGAGCGTTTTGGTCTGGCTGTGCTGTCGACGCGCAACCTGTTTACCGGGCAGGCGGTGCCGGTCGCCGAAGCGGTGCGCCTGATCCGTCTGGGTGGCTTGCCCAGTGAAATCGGCTTGCGCCTGAAACACCTGATTGACGAGACCCACACTTATCTGGTGCCGGCCGACCTCTTCCATATCTACAAGCGCGCCTCGAAGAAGGGTGACACCAGCCTGAGCTGGGGGTCCTACACGCTGGGCTCCTGGCTCAACGTCAAACCTATCCTGCATTGCCATCGCGATATCACGACGACGGTCGACAAGGTGCGCGGCTTCGAGGCCGGGGTTGAGCAGTTGTTCGACAAGGCGGTCCGGAGAATCGCGGATGGTCTCGATTCGCCGAGTATCTGCATCAGCTACGGCGGCGAGCCGTCTGCCGTCGTCAAGCTACCGGGCTACGCCAGGCTGGCCAGGGCGGCTGAGGATAACGGCGTGGAAATTCTCGTGTCGCCGATGAGCAAGACGGCGGCCGTCAATGTCGGGCCGGGGGCCCTGTCGCTGGCATTTGCCGCGAAGGGCCATCAGGCTCACTAGGAACAAGACAATGATTATGAATCTGCAACACTGGAAGCTGGTCGCTGATGCGGCGGGTATCGCCACCGCTACGCTCGACAAGGCGGGCGAATCGGCCAACTCCTTGTCGGCCGAAGTGCTCAGCGAGTTTTCGGCCATTCTTGACCGGCTCGACGCCTATCCGCCCAAAGGCCTGATCATCCGCTCCGGAAAGGAGGCTGGTTTTATCGCCGGGGCCGATATCGCTGAGTTTTCGCAACTCGATACCCCGGAAAAGGGCAGGGCGCTGGTCGAACGGGGCTGGAATCTGTTCAACCGACTGGCGGCGGTCAAATATCCGACACTGGCCTTGGTCCGTGGGCACTGCCTGGGTGGTGGTCTGGAACTGGCACTGGCCTGTCGCTATCTGCTGGCGGTCGACGAGTCGGGCACCAAGATGGGCTTGCCGGAAGTCATGCTCGGCATCTTTCCCGGCTGGGGTGGCATGTTGCGCCTGCCGCAGCGGGTCGGCCCGGCTGCCGCATTGGATCTGATGCTGGCAGGCAAGACACTGGATGCCAAGCGGGCAAAGAAAATGGGCTTGGCCGACGATTGCGTGCCACCCCGCGTCATGGAAATGGCGGCCCGCCAGCTGGTGGTGTCTGGCCAGCCGCGCCGCCAACTGCCTTTTGTTCAGCGCCTGCTCAATGGCCCTCTGAAGTCGGTGGTGGCCAACGGCGCGCGCAAGCAGGTGGCGAAGAAGGCGCGGCCGGAACACTACCCGGCCCCCTACGCGATCATCGACTTGTGGGCGAAGCACGACGGAAATGCCCTGGCCGCGCCGGAGGTGGTCGATCGCATCATTTCTTCACCGACTGCGCGCAATCTACTTCGGGTGTTCCACCTGCAGGAGCGCCTCAAAGGCTTCGGCAAGGAGTCCGCTTTCAAAGCCAGGCGCGTTCATGTCATTGGTGCCGGCGTCATGGGCGGCGACATCGCAGCCTGGTGTGCGTTGCGCGGCATGACCGTGACCCTGCAGGATCAGACGCTGGAGCGCATTTCGCCGGCGCTGAAGCGGGCTCATGTCTTGTTCACCAAACGTCTGCGCGAGCCGCTGAAAATTCGTGATGCCTTCGATCGCCTGATTCCCGACCCCAATGGGGATGGCGTGGCACATGCTGATGTGGTGATCGAAGCCATTTTCGAGAACGTCGAAGCCAAGCACGCCCTGTTCAAGTCGGTTGAACCCAGGTTGAAGCCGGGGGCGGTGCTGGCCACCAATACTTCCAGCTTGCGCCTGGAAGATTTGCGCACGGTGTTGCAGCGCCCCGAACGACTGGTCGGTATCCACTACTTCAATCCGGTGGCGATGATGCCGCTGGTCGAGGTGGTTGCCGCCGAGGGAGCTGATCCCTCCGCCGTTCAGGCTGCTTGCGCCTTTGTCCGGCAGATCGACAAGTTGCCGTTACCGGTGAAGAGTGCTCCGGGTTTCCTGGTCAACGCGGTATTGGCGCCTTACATGCTGGAAGCGATGCGCGCAGTCGATTCGGGAATTTCGCCGGAAACCGTCGATGAAGCCATGCTTGCCTTCGGAATGCCGATGGGGCCGATAGAGCTGATCGATACGGTGGGTCTTGATATCGCGATGGCCGCCGGTCAGCAATTGGCCGGTGGGGCAGAAGCACCACGTTGTCTGATCTCACGCGTTGAAAAAAATCAGTTGGGCAAAAAATCCGGGCAGGGCTTCTATCACTGGACCGATGGCAAGGCTAAAAAAGGCGCAGCCGCTGGTGTTCCAGTCGGGCTGGCAGATCGCCTGGTCAAACCCTTGATCGATCGTGTCGAGCAGCTGGTCGCAGCAGGTGTCGTCGCCGATACCGAACTGGCTGATGCCGGGGTGATTTTCGGGACAGGCTTCGCACCGTTTACGGGCGGGCCACTTAACTGCCGCCGGGTAAATCGATAAATTTTGTTGTTTATTTCCAACAGTCGTTTGAATGTGTGTCGATAAAACAGCATTTCAAACGTTTGTTTGAGATTAAATCGCCGTAGTAGTACCGGGAATTGCTTCCCAAACACTTACAAAACAGGAGACAAATCAATGCACAAAAACCTCGCACCGCGTCTGATCCCGGCGCTGATTGCCATTGCGTTTTCAGGTGGCGCTTCAGCTTCTGGCTTCCAGTTGCTTGAACAAAACGCTAGTGGCCTGGGTAATTCCTATGCCGGTTCCGCAGCAGTTGCAGAAAATGCCAGTACGATTTTCTACAATCCGGCCGGCATGACACAGTTGAAGGGTTTGCAGGTTTCCGGTGGCTTGACTGCAATACACACCAGCTACAAGTTCTCCGACCAAGGCTCTAGTGTTGGTGTTTTGCAGAATTCTGGTAATGGTGGAGATGGCGGTGGCTGGGGGTATTTACCTAACGCGTACATTTCTTGGGAAGCTACCAAAGACTTGTATCTTGGTCTGGGTATCGGTGCGCCTTTTGGCTTGAAGACCGAGTACAACAACCCATGGCAAGGTGGGGCGCAGTCTCTAAAATTTGATATCAAGACGGTCAATATCAATCCGAGCATTGCTTGGCGGGCGAATGAATTTGTTTCAATTGGTGCTGGTATCAACTATCAGAAAGCTAGCGCCGAGTATGAGCGCCAGGTCAGTGTATCGACTGCTACACGGGCGGCAACCAAGATGACACTCGACCTTGATGATGATGCTTGGGGTTGGAACGTCGGGGTCCTGTTCAACATTGCCCCTTCTACGAAAGTTGGCCTTTCATATCGTTCTGCGGTCAAATATGACTTGACCGGTGATATCAAATTTGATGGTCCGGTTGCACAAAATCCGTTACTTGGTGGTGCTGTGACGAATCGCGCAGCAAAAGCCACGCTCAAACTTCCGGATACCTGGATTCTAAGCGCCACCCATGTGTTGAATGATCGTTTCGAATTGTTGGGTGATATCTCATGGACCGGATGGAGTTCAATTCCCAAGGTTGATGTGATCAATGCCCAGACAACAGGGGTAGGCGCTGTTTCCGGAAACGTCGCACAAACGCTTGATACTGATTTCCGAGATACGTGGCGTGTTGCTGCTGGTGCGAACTACCGCTATACGGATGCGCTAAAGTTTAAATTTGGTGTTGCTTACGATCAAACGCCGGTACAGGGCGCATCTACCCGTCTAGTGTCCTTGCCGGACAACAACCGTATATGGCTCTCGTTTGGTACCCAATGGAAGCCGACCAAGGATTCGGCGCTGGACCTCGGTATTGCTCACCTTTTCGTCAAGGATTCAAAGATTGACAACGATCAGTCTGCAGCAGGACGTGGTCGTGTTACCGGTACGTTTGCCGACAGCGCTTGGATTTTTGGTTTGCAATACTCAGCAGCGTTCTAATCCGCCCAATTCCTTGCGTACTTTAATCCCCGGCTAGTCCGGGGTTTTTTTTAATTTGACTCGTAAAAAAAACGTTGACCATAAGGTTGTCTTGTCTATAATTCAAACGTTCGTTTTATTCTAACGAAGCCGCAAAAAGAGACCTAAAGGAGAATCGCTTGAACAAGCTGATCGTAAAGAAAGCCGCCGTGCTGGGCGCCGGCGTGATGGGGGCGCAGATCGCGGCGCACCTCGCCAATGCCAATGTGCCGGTCGTGCTGTTTGACCTGCCGGCAAAAGAAGGAGACAAGAACGGCATCGTGAAGAAGGCCCTCGATGGCCTCAAGAAGCTGGACCCGGCGCCGCTGGCCAGCAAGGGCAAGCTGAAGTTCATCGACGCCGCCAACTACGATGAGCATCTGCCGCTGCTCGCCGAGTGCGATCTGATCATCGAAGCCATTGCCGAACGCATGGACTGGAAGAATGATCTTTACGCCAAGATCGCGCCGCACATCGCACCGAACGCCATCGTCGCTTCGAACACCTCGGGTTTGTCGATGAACCTTCTGGCTGAAGGCCTGCCGGCCAATATTCGCCCGCGCTTCTGCGGCATCCACTTTTTCAATCCGCCGCGCTACATGCATCTGGTCGAGATCATCTCGACCAAGACGACCGACGGCAGCACGCTCGATGCGTTGGAAACCTGGCTGACTTCCCGGCTCGGCAAGGGCATTATCCGGGCGCTGGATACGCCGAATTTTGTCGCCAACCGGATCGGCGTCTTTTCGATCCTCGCCGTCATGCATCACACCCAGGCCTTCGGTCTTGGTTTCGATGAAGTCGATGCGCTGACCGGCCCGAAGATTGGCCGCCCGAAGAGTGCTACCTATCGCACCGCCGACGTGGTGGGCCTCGATACGCTGGCCCACGTCGTCAAGACCATGCAGGACACGCTGCCCGGCGATCCGTGGCATCAATATTTCACCAATCCGGCCTGGTTGCAGGCCTTGATCGCCCAAGGCGCGCTTGGCCAGAAGACCCGTTGCGGCATCTTCCGCAAGCAGGGCAAGGAAATCCAGGTGCTCGACCTGGCCAAGCAGGATTACCGCACTTCCGCCGGCGAGGTGGCCGACGAAGTCGCCGCTATCCTGAAGATCAAGAACCCGGCCGAGAAATTCGCCGCCTTGCGCACCTCGGGGCATCCGCAGGCACAGTTCCTGTGGTCCATCTTCCGCGATGTCTTCCATTACTGCGCCGTGCAGCTGGAAAACGTGGCTGATAACGCCCGCGACGTCGATTTCGCCATGCGCTGGGGCTTCGGCTGGGCGCAGGGTCCGTTCGAAACCTGGCAGGCGGCGGGTTGGGCCGATATTGCCCAAAGCATTTCGGCGGATATTGCTGCCGGCAAGGCCATGGGCGATGTGCCATTACCGGCCTGGGTGCTGGAAGCCGGCCGCACGGGCGTGCATACGCCGGATGGATCGTGGTCGGCTCGCGACAAATCCTACGTACCACGTTCTTCGCTGCCGATCTATCAGCGCCAGCTCTTCCCAGAGCGCGTTCTGGGCGAGGGCGGTGCGACCCCGGAAAGATCCGGTGAAACGCTGTACGAAAATGATGGCGTTCGCCTGTGGAAACTGCCGGCGCTTGATGCTGGTATCGGCATCCTTTCCATCAAGTCGAAGATGCACACCATTGGCAACGAGGTACTCGATGGCGTGATCGCCGCCGTGCGTCAGGCCGAAACGACGCTTGACGGCGTGGTGGTCTGGCACGAAGCGCCTTTCGCGGTTGGCGCCAACCTGCAGCAAGTGGGTGAAGCCTGCGCCGCCGGTCAGTTCGATCTCCTCGAAGCGACCGTCGAGAAGTTCCAGCGCGCTTCGCAAACCCTGAAGTACGCGCAGGTGCCGGTCGTTGCTGCCGTGCAGGGCCTGGCGTTGGGCGGTGGTTGCGAGTTTGTCATGCATGCCGGCAAGCGCGTCATGGCGCTGGAAAGTTACGTTGGCCTCGTTGAAGCCGGTGTCGGCCTGATTCCGGCCGGTGGCGGTTGCAAGGAGTTTGCCGTGCGTGCTGCCGAGTGGGCCGCCCAGTCGGCCACGCCGGGCGAAGTGTTCAACTTCCTGCAGCCGGTATTCCAGACCATCGCCATGGCCAAGGTGGCGAAGAGCGCTGTCGAAGTCATCGACATGGGCTTTGCCAAGCCTTCCGACACCATCCTGTTCAACGCCAATGAGCTGCTCTTTGTCGCCATCAAGGAGGCTCGTGCCATGGCAGAAGCCGGCTACGCCCCGCCGCCGATGGCCCGTGGTATTCCGGTGGCCGGCAAGAACGGTATCGCGACGCTGGAGATGATGCTGGTCAACATGAAAGAGGGCGGCATGATTTCCGCACATGACTATCGTGTGGCCAAGGCTGCAGCGACCGCCCTGTGCGGTGGTGAGATCGAAACCGGCAGCCTGGTTGATGAGGAATGGTTGCTTACCATTGAGCGCCAACTGTTCGTCGAGTTGCTGAAGACCCCCGAAACCCAGGCCCGGATCAAGCACATGCTGGAAACCGGCAAGCCTCTTCGTAACTAATCGGGCCAGGAGACAGAAAAAATGAGCAAACAGATTCAAGAAGCCTACATCGTTGCCGCTACCCGCCTGCCGGTGGCCAAGCGCAACGGCATGTTCAAGAACGTGCGGCCGGATGACATGCTGGCCGAAGTAATCCGGGCGGTCGTCGCCCAGGTACCGGGCATCGACCCGGCGCGCATCGGCGACGTGATCGTTGGCTGTGCCATGCCGGAAGCCGAGCAGGGTATGAACGTTGCCCGTATCGGCCTGCTGCTGGCCGGGCTGCCGATCACCGTGCCGGGGCTCACCATCAACCGCTTCTGCTCCTCCGGGGTGCAGGCGGTGGCCGATGCGGCCAACCAGATTCGCCTCGGCCTGGCCGATGTGATGATTGCCGCTGGTACCGAGTCGATGAGCGTGATGCCACAGATCATGGGCAACAAGATGTCGATGAACCCGGCCATCTTCGCCAAGGAGGAAAACCTCGGCATCGCCTACGGCATGGGCCTGACCGCCGAGAAGGTG
>JAGTRV010000313.1 GCA_018262245.1 Pseudomonadota bacterium
CGTTCGACCAGCCTGAACAGCAGCGCCTCGGCTTTGATGCGGGCCGGTGTCGCGCCCCCTGTCGAGCGGTAGACCATGGTCACTCGACCAGGCTCGGCTGCCGTCACATAGATGGCGACCGACAAGGGACAAAAAGCAATCTGACCAGGATCTTCAACCACCATCTGCCAGGCTAATCCGGCACTGCAGAACTGGACAATCTCGGCCTCGACCAACGGATTCATCTCCGCCTCTAGTGCGCCGGCTGTTCGATCAAGCATCCGGCCAAACGGAATAACCGCCCCGACAATCAGCCCCTCTGCCTCCACCGCCTCGACAAGCGCCTCGTGGGTTGAGCGAAAATCGCCAGCCTCGACTACCCTGGAAACAACCCCGTCGGCAGCATGACTACAGTCGATCCGGGCCAATAAAAATATAAGCAGCAGCAATGAAAAAAAACAGGACACCCCGGAGGGTGTCCTGAACAGATGCGAGGAAAACATCTGACGCAAGAAATACGGGAGCTGTGGCGATCAGAAGAAGATCAGGCCGCCAAACGAAAGGGTACGGTTCTTGTTGTCGTAATTGGTGTCGGCAACGTTGGTGATCTTCTCCTGGTTGTACTCACCGACCAGCGTGATGTACTTGTTCAGCGAGTGATAGACGCCCAGCGTGACTGCACGGTTCTTGATCTGGTTATCCGGTGTGGCACGCAGGACACCGTTGATCGTCCGGGTGTTGTCCAGCGTGTAACCATCCTTGTCCTTGTTCTCGCCGAAATTGATACCGACCTTGGTCGCACCGAACTTGTAGGTACCCTGCAGGAAATAACCCTGCGAATCGGTCTTGTTGCCAGCGCCATTGCTGCCGCCCAGGAATTGGGCGCCAATGGTCGACAGGCCCAGACCGTTACCCTTGAAGCCGTAGGCAACCGCTTCGAAGTCGCCGAACCCGGCCTTGGCGCCGATTTCATAGCCCGTAGCGGTGAAGGACTTGGTCGCGCAAGGATCAACCGAACAGCTGGTCGACTGGGTCACCAGGCCGCCCCAGACCTTGCCCGGCACCTTGCCCTTCCAGTCGTAATCAATCTTGGCCTGGAAGCCCGGCGCCTTGGTTTCGTTACCAGCGAAGCTGCTCGGCTGGAAGATGCCGGCCGCGCCCTGCAGACCGCCTACCGACGGTGTCGTGTAAGTAATCTGTGGCTGGAAGCCGGTATACATGTAGCCGTGACCGATCATGCCGAAGGTGGTGTTGTACGGGATGCCGGCATTGCTGGTACCACCGACGCCAAGCAGGGTCATGTCGGAGAGGATGATGTTCTGGCCGAACAAGCCGATGTCACGACCGAATTTCAGCGTCCCCCAGCTGTTGTTGCCGAACTGGAAATAAACGTTGCGGGTATCGATCTGGCTGTATGGATTGGTGTTGCCGGCACCGCCGGCATTATTGCCGATCGGCAAACCGATCACGGTCGAGTTGTTGTTGATGCCGGGGGCAAAGCTGATGTGTGCCTTGATGTCCTGGCCGTTGGCCTGCGTGGTGGCGACAAAATTGATCCAGCCAGGCAACAGGCCATTGGTCAGCGCGCTGTTGTTGGTCGTGGTGGTACCGCCGCCAGGGGCGCGATCGATCGTCTTGGCTTCGCGATTGACGTAGAAACCGTTGATGGTGCCGTTGATGTCGAGCGTGACATCATTCTGCGTGAAACTGACGGCGTGGCTGGCGGTGCTGCCGCAGGCCAGCAGAGCGAGAACCAGAGGACGAACGGACGGGATTTTCTTCATGAAAAGTCTCCAGATGTTTTTCGTTGATATGTGCCGCCCGGGTTTTATCCCCGGACAATTTCCCCCGCTGCCATCGCTTCCGATGACATGGAACCCCCTTGTTTGCGAAGCGCGTGCCAACTTCGGAAACAAAGCTGCACATTTCAGCCAAAGCCAGTCACGGCAATGACTTCGGGAGATTCTACGCACCACGCATCGGTCACTTTTTCGGGCAACAAGTCGTTCATTTTCTGGACAATTGCTGCACGCCTGAGCCAAAACGAAGCAGCAAAACCATGGAGCAATCAATAAAAAAGCCCGGCTCGGCCGGGCTTGGGTAGGGGGAAAACAGAGGCTCAGAATGTGTAGCGGGCACTGACTCCGGCCAGCCAGGCACGCCCCGGCGCCGATTCATAGAAGCGATTGTTGCTGTCGCCAACGATGACCGAACCGACATACTGGCGGTCAAAAATATTGTCGAAGCGCAGGAAACCGCGCAGGCTGAGCGGGCCGTACTTGCGATCGATACCGAAGCGAATATTGGCGATGGCATAGCCCGGCGCTGCTTTCTGAAGGTTGCTATCCTCGACATAAACTTTGCTGCGGATGATGCCTTCGACCGCAGCATGCAAACCGGTCGACTGATGCTTCCAGGCCACTTCACCAAACAGGTTCTGGGCGGCAACGCCGGGCAGGCGACTGCCGGCGCTGACCGCGCCAGTCGAGGCAGTGAATCGCTCGGCGTAATGGGCATCAAGGTACAGTTCATCTTGCGTCTTGATCTCGAACAGCGCCACATCGAGACGGCTGGCATTGCCGAGCATGGCTTTGAGCCCGGTTTCGTAGTGTGTGCTGGTCGCCGGCTTGAGCGAGAAATTGAACGAACCGCCAGCATCCGAATAGAACATCTCGTTGAAGGTCGGCGCCTCGAAGCCGCGTGCTGCGCTGGCATAGAGATTCACGCTGTCGGTCAGGCGATAGAGGGCTGCGACCGTCGGCGTCGTTTTGTCATAGCTGACGCGACCGCTGTCGTCACCATTGCCGGTCACGATGTAGCGATCATCCACTTTGAATGCGATGTGGCTATGGCGCAAGCCGCCGCTGAAGGTCCAGCGCTCACCCTGCCATTCGGCCTGAGCATACTGATCGAAGGTGGCAACGCTGTCCTCCTCATTGCGCCGCAACCGACCGGCCACACCACAGATATTCGAAATACAGTTGGGCACCAGCCCACTGCCAACGTAGTTCTCGTAGCCTTGGCGGTCGTCGGTGGCCTGCTCGTAATCAAAACCGACCGTGGTGGTCAGGCGACCGCCAGCCAGGCCGAAGCGCCCGGTCCAGCGACCAGACAGTCCGGCAAAGTCACGATCGAAGTCGATGATGCCACCCGACTGTTTTACGTTCGATGCCTTGTATGCCACTGACTGGGTAGAAACTGGAATTGACTGATATTGCGTCGTCGAGCGCTGCCCGGCATAGGCCGAAACCTGCACGGTCTGATCGCCGAAACGATGCTCGTAGGTCAGGCCACCCTGCGTATGGTCGATGCTCTTGCGCGTATCGTAGGCCAGCGCCGGATAAATGTTCTTATTGGTACCAGGGTCCCAGGCTACGCCGCGCGGATTGGCCTGAAACTCCTTCCACTGCAACCCTTGCGGATCCTGCGCATCCTGCCTGAAGGTGTTGGCGATCAGTGTCAGCTTGCCATCCTGACTCGGCCGAAAGGTCAGCTTGGCCATCGTCTGGTCGCGCTCGGCAGCACTATGGTCGCGATAGCCATCGGTGGCAAAACGCGATGCGTCGATGACGTAGCCAACACCGCCAACCTCGCCCTGAGCGCTGACATCGCTTTTCCAGGTGCCATAGCTGCCGGCGGAGAACGCGCCCTCAACACTCGGCGCCCCCTTGCCATCCGGCGTGAACATCTGGATGACGCCGCCCGCATGGTTGCCGTAGATGGCTGACATCGGCCCGCGCATGACTTCGATCCGTTCGGCCCGGTCGAGGTTGAAGGTGGCGGCCTGCCCCTGCCCATCCGGCATCGAAGCCGGGATTCCATCAGAAACCAGGCGGATACCGCGCACACCGAAAGCCGAACGGGCGCCGAAGCCACGCGAGGAAATCTGCAGATCCTGCGCGTAATTCTGGCGGTTTTGCACCGTGATACCGGGCACCGAGGCCAATGCCTCGGAGGCATTGACTCGCGCCTGATCGGCGCCGATCCGGCTGGCGTCGACAACATCAACGGCAGCCGGCAGGTCGAAGCTGTTATGCTCGACACGGCTACCGGTGACAACGACCGAATCCAGCATTAACGAAGGCTCGGCCATGGCCAGACAGGGAAAAGCTGCTGCCAGCAGGGTGACAAGATGGCAAGGCCGGGCAAGTTGGAAAGGAAGGTGCTTTGTCATTTTGTCTCCAGGGTAGGCGAGGCAACCCCTCTGTTGCCCCGGAGACAATTATTCGCAAACGCCGAAAGCAGCACATCCGGACTATCGCCCGAATTGGCTACAGAAAATCATGAGAACGTCTGCATGGTTCGAGCTGAACTCGAGTTCAGCCCCTCCGCAGACGAATCCTCCTTATGGCCGATCCAGCTCCTGATCGGTCATTGAAACCGGATCTTCGAGCGGCTCGATATGAGTAGTGATGTGTGCATTGGCTAGTTCCCGGCGAATCTCGGCTTCAATTCTTTCCGACCAGTCATGGCCAATTTGTATGCTCCAGTGCCCAGGCATCAGCAGATGGACACTGATGAAAGCACGACTACCAGCCTGCCGGGTACGCAAGGCATGAAAGGCGATGCCTTGCGCCTCAAACGAGGCCAATACGCCTTCGATTTTCTTCAGGTCGTCAGACGGCAACGAGGAGTCCATCATTCCAGAGGCAGAACGATGCATCAGGTGCCAGCCTGTCCAGATGATATTGATCGCCACCAGCAGCGCTATGGCCGGGTCCAGCCAGATCCAGCCGGTGACGGCGACCAAGCCGACTCCGGCAATGACCCCGACCGAAGTCCAGACGTCGGTCATCAGGTGGTGCGCATCCGCTTCGAGCGTAATTGAATTGTGCTTTTTCCCGACCGCCATCAAGGTTCGCGCCGTCAGGAAATTGATCACTGAAGCCAGGACCGAGACCAGCAAGCCAATGCCGACTGTTTCAAGCGGCTGAGGATGGATGAATCGATCAATCGCCGTGTAAGCAATGCTTCCCGCGGCCAAGACAATCAAAAACCCCTCGAAGGCGCTGGAAAAATACTCGGCCTTGCTGTGTCCGTGCGTATGCTCATCATCGGCAGGCAACGCGGCGACGGTGAGCATCCACAAGGCCATCAGTGCGCCAGCCAGATTAACGAATGACTCAATCGCATCGGACAGCAGACCGACCGAACCGGTCAGTTTCCAGGCCACCCCCTTGAGAAGAATGGTGGAAATCGCGGCGGCAATGGATAGCCAGGCATAGCGTTGCAATGCTGGCGGCGCGCTTGAAGTATTGATCACGGCTGATCCCAGAAGCTTGAACATAAAAAGATGGCCACTACCCACACCGAGGCCTCCCCGTGAGCAGCGACAGCATTCGCCATTTTGCCTGCATTGGATAAACTCAGCTAACCCCCAAGCAGGCCCCACGGCAAGAATTCGTACTCCTTGACGACGGCAGACCAGAAAAGCAAAAAGCCCACTCCGAAGAATGGGCCTTTTGGCAGCATCGACGACGATGAAGAATCGTCGCCAACGCGATATTTGGAGCGGCAGAAGAGTCTCGAACTCTCGACCTCAACCTTGGCAAGGTTGCGCTCTACCAACTGA
>JAGTRV010000314.1 GCA_018262245.1 Pseudomonadota bacterium
ATCGAGCTGTTTTTTTGCGGCACGACGGACTTGTTGCGGAACAACAGCGTCTTGAGCCAGGGCTCCAGCGTGCCCCAGATGCCTTTCTCGCCGGCAAGCATGATAATGACCAGCAGCGGGCCGATAATCATCTCCCAGTTGCCGATCAATTTGCTGATGACATCTTTCATCCCGGTATAGGCGATTGATCCCACGATGGGTCCGTAGAGCGTGCCTGCGCCGCCAAGCAGGATCACGACCACCGGGTCGGCGGCGCGGGCCGGACTGGTAATCTCCGGGCTGACCGCGCCGATGTAGACCGCGTAGAGCGAGCCGGCGAGGGCGGTAGTGGTATTGGCAATGACAAACGCGGCGAGGCGGATGCTGAAGTTGCTGTAGCCAAGGAACTGGAGTTTATCCTCGTTGATCTTTGTCGCCAGGCAGCAGGCGCCAAACAGGGTGTCGTCGAGATACTTGTAAAACGCCCAGATGGCCAGCCCCACGATGAATGCAAAGACGAAAAACTGGCTGGGCCGCGTGATATCCAGCACGGGCGTCGACGTCATGTTGGTCAGGAACCACAGCCCGTTGTCACCCTTGGTGATCGGGGCAAGCACTTTCTGCATGAGGAAAAAGACGATCACGGCCAGCGCCAGATTCACCAGTGCGAAATAGTCGCTGCGCAAACGCACAAACAACGGACCCACAATCAGGGCAGCAATGAACCCGGAAGCCAGGCCGGCCAGGATCCCGATATACGGGTTGGTGCCGAAGTAAAACAGGTAAAAGGCCGTGCCGTAGGCACCGATCGCCAGGTAGGCAGGTTGGCCGAAAGAGATGAAGCCGACCCGGCCGAGCAAAAAACTGCAGCCGATCGCATAAATCGAAAAAATAAGGATCTCGTTGACAAATGGCAGCGGCAAAAACGCCCGCATCGCTGCCAGCAGCGAGAATGCCAGTGCGATGCCCCACCACCAATCGAACGCCTTGCGCATGCTGCTAGAGGCCCCTTTCCGGGCAAACCCGGTTTACAAATACTGCTCGCATACCTCGACCCGGATCGATGCCTCGTTTGCCAGTTCTGCAACGATACGGCCGTCATTCATGGCGTAGATCTTGTCTGATATCGCGCATACCAAAGGCAGGTTTTGCTCAACAATGATCAGCGCCGACTTCTTGCTCAGTTCGCGAAATACGTTCTTGAGGTGCGAAACGATGCTCGGTGCGAGACCCTCGGTCGGTTCATCCACCAGCAGTACCTTCGGATTGCCCAGGATCGCCCGCCCGATCATCAGCATCTGCCGCTCGCCGCCGCTCAAATAGCCGGCCTTGCGGTCCATCAAGGTCTTCAGCTTGGGGAAGTAGGTCGTCACTGGTTCCCAGTTGTAATCCTTGGTGGCATAGCTGCCCAATTCCAGGTTTTCGCGAACGGTCAGGTCGGAAAATACTTTCTTGTCCTGCGGGATGTATTTGACACCCAGCTTGGCGATGTCATAGGGGGGCAGTCCGACCAGGCTTGCTGCGCTGGCGGTGATCGAGCCGGCAACGGGCTTCAAAAAGCCCGCGATGCATTTCAGCAGCGTGGTCTTACCGGCGCCGTTGCGCCCCACGCAGGCGACGATCTGGCTGGGTCCGACGGTCAGCGCGATATCGAACAGTACTTTCGCGGATCCGTAGGAAACAGACAGGCCTTCGACAGCGAGCAGATTGGAGTCGGTGTTCACGAACCGGCCTCGGCCGACGTCTCCGCGTCGATGTCAATTTGCCAATAGCTCCTGCGCACTTCCGGATGGCTCATGCACTCGTCGTAGCCGCCTTCGGCAATGATGCTGCCTTCGTGCATGACAGTGATCCGCTGCAGGAAATCCTTCACGTGCGATATCTTGTGCTCCACGATCAGAATCGTCTGCCGGCCCATCTGTCGGCGCAGAATTTCGAGCACTGCCTGGATTTCCGATTCAGCCAGTCCCGCAAGCGGTTCGTCGAGCAACAGCACCTTGGGCTCGGCCAGCATGGTCATCGCGATTTCAAGGCGTCGCTTTTCTCCCAGGCTGAGATTCCTGACTTCACGGTCGCGCAGGTCCTTGAGGTCGAAAGTCTCCAGGATGGCAGTAATTTTTTCGTTGTTGCGGTGCTGCTTGCAGGTATTGAGAAACAGTTGCAGCAGCGAGGCTTTGCGGTGTGCGCGAAAGTATGCCAGCACCAGATTGTCGATGACGGTCAGATTGTCGAAGGTGGATGTCAGCTGAAAAGTGCGCATCACGCCGCGAGTGACCCGTTGCTGCGGCGTCTCATGGGTGATTTCCACGTCGCGATAGTGGATCGTGCCCTCATCGGGCGTAAACATTCCGGTAAGCAGATTGAAAAAAGTGGTTTTTCCCGCGCCGTTCGAACCGATGATGCCGGCGACCTCGTGCTCGCGCAGGGAGTAGCTCACATTGTTGACGGCTACGAGCGCGCCAAAGCGCTTGGTGACGTTACTGGCCCTGAAGATTTCCACGGTGGTTCCCACGATTTGTCGTGTCCTGCAGGCCGCAGACACCGTGCCCGCGACGATAGGTCGTCCGCAGGCACGGTTATGTCGGCGTTATTCCGGCCGCAGCGGCTAGTAACCCAGCGATTTCAGGGTCGGCATTACTGACTCGCCGCCCTGTGAACCGACGACATGGAACAAATCCCACTCGTTTTTCTGTTCCTTGGGGCCCTTGCCTTTGACCAGGAAGGCGGCATGCTTGTAGACCGCGGACTGGTCCTGTCTCCAGTAGGCCGGTCCTTTTACCGTCGTGAACTCGCCCTTGTTCGCGCGGAGCGCGGCAGCGACTTTTGCCGGGTCGAATGATTTTGCGGCTTCGAATCCGCGGAACATTTCCATATACGCAATGTAGGCAATCGTTGCATAGGCATCCGGCGGCGATTTGTACTTTGCGCGGAACAAAGCGGTGAACTCGGCCGCGCTTTTGGCGACTTCCTTGTCCGGGAAGTTTGCGAGGTCGTAGTAGAAATAGTGCATGGCATAGACGCCTTCCAGTGCCTCGGGGGGGAGACCTTTCGCGACCACATTGGTGGTAAATGCGTTGAAAATGGTCATTTCCTTGCCCAGCCCCATCTGGTGCACCTGCTTCAGCAACGCAACGGCGTCGGCGGCGAACTGCGCGGCGATGAACACGTCGGGCTTGGCGGCACGCACCTTCTGCAGCAC
>JAGTRV010000315.1 GCA_018262245.1 Pseudomonadota bacterium
ACGCCCAGTGGTTTGCACCCGGGGCAGGCAATTGAAATCGCGGAATCCGGCCGTCACGTGATGACCGAGAAGCCGATGGCAACCCGGTGGCACGATGGCTTGCGAATGGTCAAGGCTTGTGACGATGCCGGTGTTAGGATGTTCGTTGTAAAGCAGAACCGGCGGAACGCCACCTTGCAACTCCTGAAGCGTGCGGTCGAGCAGAAGCGCTTCGGGCGCATCTATATGGTCAATATCAACGTTTTCTGGACCCGGCCACAGGAATACTACGACAGCGCCAAGTGGCGCGGCACTTGGGAATTCGACGGTGGTGCGTTCATGAACCAGGCCAGCCACTACGTTGATCTTCTCGACTGGCTGATTGGTCCTATCGAGAGTATCCAAGCCTACACGGCCACATTGGGACGGGACATCGAAGTCGAAGACAGTGGAGTTCTTAGCGTACGCTGGCGTTCCGGGGCACTAGGTTCGATGAACGTCACTATGCTGACCTACCCAAAGAACCTCGAAGGCAGTATTACTATCCTCGGCGAGAAGGGTACCGTGCGCGTTGGCGGTGTTGCGGTCAACGAGATTCAGCACTGGGAATTCGCCGAGAAGTTGCCGGAAGACGATCAGATTGCCTCTGCCAACTACCAAACCACCTCGGTCTATGGCTTTGGCCACCCGCTTTATTATGACAACGTAATCAAGGTGATGCGTGGCGAAGCGGAGCCGGAAACCGATGGGCGAGAAGGCCTCAAGTCGCTTGAAACATTGATTGCGGCGTACCTTGCTGCACGTGACGGCAAGCGTGTCGCGTTGCCGCTGGATTACTGACCATGGCAGTGACCATACATCCGTCGGCGATTGTCGACCAGGGTGCGCAAATCGGCGACGGTAGCCGCGTCTGGCATTTTGCCCACATCTGTGGTGGTGCGCGCATCGGCCAGGGCTGTTCCTTCGGCCAGAATGTTTTCGTTGGCAACGATGCCACTATCGGCAACAACGTCAAGGTGCAGAACAATGTTTCAGTTTACGATGCCGTGCATCTTGAGGACGACGTGTTTTGTGGCCCGAGCATGGTCTTCACCAACGTCTACAACCCGCGCGCGGCGGTCACGCGCAAAGATGAGTACAGAGTGACGAGGGTGAAGAAGGGCGCGACCTTGGGTGCCAACAGCACTATTGTCTGTGGCGTCACCGTTGGCGAGTTCGCCTTTGTTGCTGCCGGTGCGGTCATTAATCGCGACGTCAAGCCCTATGCGCTGATGGCCGGCGTGCCGGCCCGGCAGATCGGCTGGATGAGCGAGCACGGGGAACGGCTCGACCTGCCGCTGGAGGGCGATACCTCTATCCAATGCCTGATAACCGGCAAGACCTACAGGCTTACGGGGACAACGCTGGCGGTTGAATGAAGGTCGCGGTCATCGGCGGCGGGATCAATGGTGTCATGACCGCTTGGGCCTTCGCCAGGCACGGCGATAGCGTAGATCTGTTCGAGAAGGGCCGGCTGATGTCGGCAACCAGCCGCTCCTCGACCAAGATGCTGCATGGTGGCTTGCGCTACCTCGAACATGGCCATTTTGGGCTGGTTCGCGAGGCGCTTCAGGAGCGCTCCTGGTGGATCAGGCAGGCGCCGCAACTGGCCAGCCCGCTGGAGTTGCTGATCCCGATTTACCGGAACGGTGAGCGCGCCAAGTGGCTGGTCGGAGCGGGCATCAGGCTCTACGATCTGCTGGCAACTGGATCCGGGTTCCCGCGTGGCCGCTGGTACGGTGCCGATGAGGTGGTCGAGCGCTTTCCACACCTTAAACGCGACCAGTTGCTGGGCGCCTACGGTTACTGGGATGCTTGTATGGATGACTACCAGCTTGGCCTGTGGGCAGCAGAAAGAGCCAGGGAATCAGGTGCCAGGCTCCACGAACGGACCACCGTGCTCAAGATCGATCCGGCGACGGGCGAGGTTTCTACGGACGGGCCAATTGCCTGTTACGACCGTATCGTCAATGTGGCCGGACCTTGGGCGGAGAAACTCCTTGCCAGGTCAGGCGTAACCAGCGCCTACCGGCTCGACCTGATCCGCGGCAGCCACGTCGTCGTACCCGGCAAGCGCGAGCAGGGTTGCGTTCTGCAGGTATCGGGCGAAAAACGTATCCTGTTCGTACTCCCGCTCGGGGATAAAACCCTGCTCGGCACTACCGAAGTTAGCCAAGCCGACCCCGATCATTGTGCACCCAGCGACGAAGAGATCAATTATCTGATCGCCAACTACAACCGTTGTTTTTTTGAGGTTATTGCGCGTCAGGATATAATTTCAAGCTTTGCAGGAATCCGGCCGATTGTCGCGAGCAAGACCGATTTTTCCGCAGCCAGCCGCGAATCGGTCATCGAGCGTCAGGGCCGGCTGATCAACGTCTTCGGCGGCAAGTGGACCACCTCGCGGTCCCTTGCCGAAGCAGTCGTCACGAAATCGCAGCATTGAGAGAAGCCATGGAAATCCAGTTCATCGACCTTAAGGGCCAGTATCAGGCGCTCAAGGGCTCAATCGACGCCCGCATCCACAAGGTACTCGACCATGGCCAGTACATCATGGGCCCTGAAGTGGCCGAACTCGAAGGCAAACTAGCCGAATACACGGGAGCGAAACACTGCATTACGGTCGCCTCCGGCACCGAGGCGCTCCTCATCGCCTTGATGGCCTTGGGTATCAAGCCGGGCGATGAAGTCATCACCACCCCATTTACCTTCGTCGCCACCGCCGAAGTCATCGTCTTGCTCGGCGCGGTACCAGCCTTCGTCGATATCGAACCGGACACCTGCAACATCGACGCGAGCAAGATCGAAGCAGCCATCACGCCGAAGACCAGGGCCATCATGCCGGTTAGCCTCTACGGTCAACCGGCGGACATGGACGAAATCAACGCCATCGCTGCCAGGCATGGTCTGACGGTCATCGAAGATGCCGCCCAGAGTTTCGGCGCCGAATACAAGGGCAAGAAGAGTTGCAGCCTCTCCACCATCGGCTGCACCAGCTTCTTTCCGAGCAAGCCGCTCGGCTGTTATGGCGATGGCGGCGCGATCTTCACCAGTGACGACAACCTGGCCAAGGCCATGCGCGAGATCCGCGTGCACGGGCAGGAAAGGCGCTACGTCCATACCCGTATCGGCGTTGGTGGCCGGATGGATACCCTGCAG
>JAGTRV010000134.1 GCA_018262245.1 Pseudomonadota bacterium
TGTGACGTGTTGTTTACGCTAATTGTCCGCGTCCCTTTTTTCGCTAATTTTGAAAAATGACCCCATGAAATACGGAAAAATTGCCGGTCTCTTTGTCCTGGCCTTCGTGTTGAACCACATTGCGCCAGAGATACTGGCGCGCCTGGCTCTGCTTGAAGGAACCGAAGCCGCCATCGCCAATGCCCTCTGGTGCATGGGGCTGTTTCTGGTCTTTGGCTGGGCCTGTAGCAAAGCCGCCGAAGGCACGGTGTTCCCCAACTTCACCCTGCAACTGCTGGTCGGTATCGTGCTGCATGATGCCCTGGCCCCGATTGCCCCGCAGATCATGATCCCGGTCGTCGTGTGTACGGCACTCGCTGCCATCATCCTGAAAGGCGGCGGCGATGAGGTGGACCGCTTCGATTTTCTCAAGATCGCCTTTCCGACCTTGATGATCGCGGTGGTTGGTTATCTCGTTACGTTCTTCGTCATGTTCCCGATCCTGATGGCCTTTGGACTGGATGGAAAAACCGCCGCCTTGCTTTCGGCCATTCTCGGCTCCACCGATCCGGCCGCGCTGATCCCGACCTTGAAAAAGATTGTCTTCAAGGACGAATTCAAGCGTCTCAACGATATTGCCGTCGCCGAAAGTGCACTCAACGACGCCGTTGGGGCCATCTTCACGGCCGCAGTCGCCGCCATGATCCTGGCCGGCACCGCGGTCGATTCGCTGACCGCCTTGGCTGCCGGGCTGTTCAGCGCAGAAAACATGCTGCTGCTCGGCAAGCAGTTCTTGTTCGGTTCCATCGCCGGGGTTATCGGCTGGGTCGCCATGTACTGCTATGAAAACTACAAATCGCGGGATCATGCCCGCGATATTGGCGAAACCAGCTACGACTTCGCCATCGTGCTCGCCGTCCCGCTGGTCACCTTCCTGCTGGCCCAGGTCATCCATGGCAATGGCTTCCTGGCCGCCTTTGTCGCCGGTCTGCTGGCCAATTACAACCATGGCAAGACGTATTTCCACAAAACGCTGCACACCATGGAAATCAAGATCGAAAGCATCGCCAAGCCGACGATCTTCATGATGGTCGGTCCGTTCGTCGCCCTCGGTGACCTGTGGGAAAGCGCGCTCCTTGGCCTGGTCGTGTCGCTCGCCTTCATCCTGATCGCTCGGCCCGTGGCCGTCATGCTGTCGCTGCTGCCGACCGACCTGAACATGAAAGACAAGCTGTTCATGAGCATCGTCCGGGAAACCGGGGTTATCCCGGTCGTGCTGGCCGTGATCACCGTCGCCCAGTTTCCGGAACTGAAGCTGCTGATGCCACTGACGGCCTGGGTGGTGATCTGGACGCTGACCTTGCTGCCGGCAATTACGCCGTGGTGGACCCGAAAGCTCGGGATCGCGCAATAGCTGAGTCTGGCCGAGCGGGCTGGTGGTGGCGTCGTCCTCCCAGGTCATTGTGAAAACGGAGAACTTTGGCCTTCGTGGCTAATCTATGACCAATGCCCAATAACTCGCCCTCCCGGTTTACGTCGCCCGCCCTGGCTGGCCTGAAGCTCTCCGAACTGATCTCGGCGCTCAGTCACGCGCTGGACATCACCGAGGGGCAGCCGGAAGGCCATTGCGTGCGCTGCTGCTGGATCGGCATGCATGTCGGCCGCCAACTCGGGCTGGATGACGGCGAGTTGTGGAATCTCTATTACACGCTACTGCTGAAAGATCTTGGTTGCAGCAGCAACGCGGCGCGTATCTGTGAGCTCTACCTGACCGACGACCTGAGTTTTAAGCGCGATTTCAAGACCGTCGGCGACAGCCTGCCCAAGGTGCTGCAGTTCGTGCTCAGTCATACCGGCCTGAAAGCCGGGTTGGCAGAACGTTTCCGCCGCGTGTTGACGATCATGCGCGATGGCGAGCAGATCGCCACCGAACTGATCGCCACCCGCTGCCAGCGTGGTGCCGAAATTGCCCGTTTGCTGCGCTTCCCGGAGAGTGTTTCGGCAGGTATCTACAGCCTGGACGAGCATTTCAACGGTGAGGGCAAACCCGCGCGGTTGGCCGGTGAGGCGATTCCACTTTATTCGCGGATCGCGTTGCTGGCCCAGGTGATCGACGTTTTTCACACGGCCGGTGGGCCGCAGGCGGCACTCGACGAAATCCGGCTGCGGGCCGGACGCTGGTTCGATCCGGCGCTGGTCGACGTGGTCGAGGCGGTGGCCGACGAGACCTTCTGGGCGACGCTGGCGGCCCCCGATGTCATGGCGGCGGTGCTGGCGCTGGAGCCGGCCTCGCATGTCGTGGCGCTCGACGACGATTATCTTGACGACATCGCTGCCGCCTTCGGTCAGGTAGTCGACTCGAAGAGTCCCTACACCAGCGGCCACAGTGCGCGCGTCGCGCTCTACACCGACCTGATCGCCGAGGCGCTTGGCCTGTCGCCGGAACGTCGCCGTTGGCTGAAGCGTGGCGCGCTGCTGCACGATGTCGGCAAGCTCGGCGTCAGCAACAGCGTGCTCGACAAACCGGGCAAGCTCGACGCCGAGGAGTGGGCGGCCGTGCAGGCGCATGCGGCCTACACCGAGGCCATCCTGTCGCGTATCGATGCCTTCTCGGAGCTGGCCAGGGTGTCGGCCGCGCACCACGAGCGTCTGGATGGCAAGGGCTACCCGCGCGGTGTGAGCGCGGACGATATCTGCCTCGAAACGCGGATCATCACGACGGCCGATATCTTTGACGCAATCACCGCCGAACGCCCCTATCGTGGCGCGGTGCCAATTCCGAAGACCCTGGAAATGATGGCCGAAAACGTCGGTACGGCCATCGACGCGCAATGTTTTGATGCACTGAAACAGGCACTTGCCCGCCTGCCAAGCTGAATCCCCCGTAAAATACCCCCTTTGTTCGCCGGCCTGTCCGGATAAGGTTCCATTCGCATGACTATTCAACAAAAAGTGCCGACCGTCGGCTTCGTTTCCCTGGGCTGTCCCAAGGCTAGCAGTGACGCCGAGCGCATCCTGACCAAGCTGCGCGCCGAAGGCTACGAGATTTCGCCGAGCTACGACAATTCCGATCTGGTGATCGTCAATACCTGCGGCTTCATCGACGCTGCAGTGGAAGAGTCGCTCGACGCTATCGGCGAGGCACTCAACGAAAACGGTAAGGTGATCGTCACCGGCTGTCTCGGCGCCAAGGGCGACATCGTGCAGACGACGCATCCGGCTGTGCTCGCCGTCACCGGCCCGCATGCCGCCGACGAGGTCATGGGGATCGTCCACACCCATCTGCCCAAGCCGCACGACCCGTATTCCGATCTAGTGCCACCGCAGGGCGTTCGCCTGACCCCGGACCACTTTGCCTATCTGAAGATTTCCGAAGGCTGCAACCACAGCTGCACCTTCTGCATCATCCCGTCGCTGCGCGGCCCGCTGGTCTCAAGGCCGGTTGGCGATGTGCTGGCCGAAGCCGAGAATCTCGCCCGCGCCGGGGTCAAGGAAATTCTGGTCATTTCGCAGGACACCAGCGCCTACGGCGTCGATCTCAAGTACCGCACCGCCTTCTGGGGCGGCAAGCCGGTCAAGTCGCGCTTGAAGGAGTTGTGCGACGCGCTGGCCAGCTTCGGCATCTGGGTTCGCCTGCATTACGTCTACCCGTATCCGTCGGTGGACGACGTCATTCCGCTGATGGCCGAGGGCAAGATCCTGCCGTACCTCGACGTGCCTTTCCAGCACGCCAGCCCGAAGATTCTGAAGGCGATGAAGCGCCCTGCCTCGGCCGAGAATACGCTGGAACGCATCGCCAAGTGGCGCGAAATCTGCCCGGAAATCGTCATCCGCTCGACCTTCATCACCGGCTTCCCCGGCGAGACGGAAGAGGACTTCGACCAGCTGATCCAGTTCCTGGAAGACGCCAAGCTCGACCGCGTCGGTGCTTTCGCGTACTCGCCGGTCGAGGGCGCCAAGGCCAATGAACTCGGTGAACTGCTGCCGGAAGACGTGCGCGAGGATCGTCGTCGCTGGCTGATGCAGGTCCAGGAAGACATTTCCGCCGACAAGCTGGCGGCCAAGATCGACACGGTCATTCAGGTGCTGGTCGACGAGGTCGATGAAGAAGGCACCATCGCCCGTTCCAAGGCCGATGCGCCGGAAATCGACGGACTGGTTTATCTGGATGGTCATTTCGATGCCCAGCCGGGCGACTTCCTGCAGGTCAAGGTCATCGATGCCGACCACCATGACCTCTACGCCCAAGTCGTCTGATCTGAAATCAATCCTGGCCGGGATCGTCGGCACCGCTCAGGTGCTGACCGACCCGGTCGAGTTGGCGCCGTTTCTGACAGACTGGCGCGGTCGTTATCGCGGTGCGGCGCAATGCGTCGTTCGCCCAGGTAATACGGCCGAGGTGGCTGCGGTGGTCAAAGCCTGCATCGAAGCTGGCGTGCCGATCGTTCCGCAGGGCGGGAATACCAGCCTGTGTGGCGCGGCGACCCCGGACCAAGCGGGCAGGGCGGTGGTCATCAGTTTGAGCCGCCTGAACCGGATTGCTGCGGTCGACGCGAAAAACAACACAATTTCAGTGCAAGCCGGTTGCACGCTAGGTGCGGTGCAGGAAGCGGCGCGTGCCGCCGACCGCCTGTTTCCGCTGGCGCTGGCTTCCGAGGGGACATGCCAGATCGGCGGCAACCTGTCGACGAATGCCGGCGGTGTGCAGGTGCTGCGCTACGGCAACACCCGCGAACTGACGCTCGGTCTCGAAGTCGTCCTACCCAGCGGCGAAATCTGGAACGGCCTGCGTGGCCTGCGCAAGGACAACACCGGCTACGATCTGAAGCAGCTATTTATCGGTGCCGAAGGTACCCTTGGCATCATCACGGGTGCCGTTCTGAAGCTCTTTCCGCTACCGAAAACGCAGGTCACCTGCTGGCTGAATGTGGCTTCACCAAATGCTGCGGTCGACCTGCTGAATTCGGCAAAATCTGCTTTTGATGCACAACTGACGGCTTTCGAGCTGGTTTCCGAAACTTCGCTCGGGCTAGTCCTGACGCATATTCCCGCTACCCAGCGGCCGACCACAGCCAGCCCCTGGTATGTGCTGGCCGAGTTCTCCGCGGCCGAACCGCCTGCCATCGAAGCCTGGCTGGCCGAGCGGCTGGAAGCGGGTGAGGTGAGTGACGGTGTCGTGGCGCAATCCGAAATCCAGGCAAAAAGACTGTGGGCCTTGCGCGAGAATATTTCCGAGGCGCAGAAGATCGAAGGCATCAGCATCAAGCACGACATCTCGGTGCCGGTTTCCAGTATTCCGGAATTCCTGGTGAGCGCCGATGCGGCCTTGGCCAAAGCCTTTCCCGGCATCCGTGTTGTTGCTTTCGGTCATGTCGGTGATGGCAACCTGCATTACAACCTGTCGAAAGCCGATGCCCACGACAATGCGGCGTTTATCGCCAGCCAGCCGGAGGTCAATCGACTCGTCCATGACACGGTCCACGCGTTGAACGGCTCGATTTCGGCCGAGCACGGTATCGGCCAGCTGAAGCGCGACGAAATCCGGCGCTACAAGAGCCCGGTCGAAATGGCGCTGATGCGTTCGATCAAGCAGGCGCTTGATCCGCTGGGACTGATGAATCCCGGCAAGGTGATTTAGGCCGGAGGCTGACTGGCGTCAGTGGCTGACTGCAACCGGGGTCACTTCAAGCGCGAAGGGCAGCGTAAAACAGAAATTGCTGCCGACACCGACTTCGCTGGCGATGCTTATTTCGCCGCCCATCAGTTCGACCAGCTTGCGGGAAATCGGTAGCCCGATACCGATGCCGCTATGGCGGCGGATCAAGGAGGTGTCGCCAGGGGCGAAGAGGCCTTTGATCACCTGCAGTTTTTCTTCTGAGATGCCGGGGCCGGTATCGCGGATGCTGAACGCGATACGTGCGTGCTGATTCTGCTTTTCGAGCAGCTTGGCCGTGATGCTGATGGTGCCGTGTTCGGTAAATTTGATGGCATTGCCGACCAGATGGTCAAAAATCTCACGGAGCCGCTCCAGATCACCGATCAGGACCAATGGCAGATCCGGGTCGGCCTGTTTTTCCAGCTTGAGGCCTTTTTCATTGGCCGAGCGAAGTTGCGAGGAAACCAGGCCCTCCAGCAGGTCAGCCACGGCAAACGGTGCCGGCTTGATGACGACATGGCCGGCTTCAAGCGCCGACAGTTCGATCAGAAGATCGATCTGGCGCATCAAGCCATCAGCGGTATCCCGTAGCAGAGAGAGGAGTTCCGCCTGGTCCGGCGTTAGCGGATCGCTGCTGAGCAACTCCGATAGGCCGAGAATCCCGTTCATCGGTGTGCGCAACTCGTGGCTGACGTTGGCCAGGAACTGGGTTTTGGCGAGATCGGACTTCTCGGCGGTCTGGCGGGCCTGGTCGACCGTGCTCAGCAAGCGGGTCTTTTCTCGCTCAAGCTCGAAGGTTTCATTGAGCATTCGGTGGAAGGCGTCGGCACTGCGCGTGAAAATGATCAGGGCGAGGGTGGCGAGGGCACTGAAGGCGGCATGCATGTGATCGGTAGCGAAGACGCTGAAAATCACGGTCAGGATGATCGGCCAGGCAAACAGACGATAGGCCCAGCGGTCGGCACCAAGGACCGGCAGGGCACCGGCGGAAATGCCGGCCATCGCGAAAGCGGTAAACAGTTGCATCGGAAGGTTGCCACCACTCATCATGAGCATTGTTCCTGCCGACCAGATCAGGCCGCTGCCCAGCGCACCTAGCCGGATTTTCCGGTGCCAGGCCAGGATATTTTCTGCTCGTTCCTCAACTGGCGATTGAGCGTATTTCCTGGCCAGTGACAGGCGTAGCAGGGCCATGCCTATGGCAGCAAGCCCCCAGAGGCCGACAAGGTAGGGAGTAACCCCTTCCTGATAACCGACCCAGCACAGGCTGGAGGCGATCATGATCGTGACGATCTGCCCGAGCGTCTGGTTCCGGTTGATCAGCTCGACCTGGCGGCCGAGGATGAAGAGTTTGTCCGGTGCGTTCAATGCAGGGCTTTGCCTTCGCTGACGGCAAAAATTGCGGCGACGTCCTCGGCTGTGAAACGATATTCGCGGTTGCAGATATCGTCCTTGATCATGATTTCACCATGCTCGGCCAAGATGGTTTCGGCATCGTGGCGGCCGATGCCGCGGATCATGTCCCTTACCTTGTCCCAGTCTTCCGGGCAGTGATAGGCGACGGGCAGCGGGTCGTAGACACGAATGCCATGCTCGGCCATGTCTTCGTGGAAGAGGCGGGTGAGCAGGCTTTCGGCATCCAGTTCGAGCAGTTCAGCCGGCTTGACTGTGCTGGCCAGTTGCGTGATGCGGTGCCAGCCATCCGGGTCGCGCTGGTCGGCATCCGGCATTTTCTGCAGGAAAAGACAGGTCGCGGCCTTCGGGCCAGCCATGGCGAACAGGCGCGAAGGCTGTTGTTCGGATTGTTCCAGATAATGCTCGAAGATGGCGGCGATGCTGTCGCCGACCATCGGCACGTAGCTCTGGTAGGGCAGACGGGCATCCGGCATGTCCAGGCTCATCATCAGCTGCCCACCCAGATGGGCGCCGAGCAGCTCCTGAACCGGGGCCGGCAGGACCACCGGATTGCTGCGGGCCATGCCGCGCATCTGCAATTTTTCATTGCAATCCATGACCAGCAACTGGATCGGGCCACTACCGCGCAACTGCAGGGTCAGGCGCCCAGGTTGCTTGAGTTGGGCGGCGATCAGCGCAGTGACGGCAGCGGTTTCGCCAAGCAGTTGGGCGACGGTCGGCTGGTAGTCGCGGTCGTGCTGCATATGCTGCCAGGCGTCGCCCAGATGGACGATGGCACCGCGAATATTGAGGCCTTCGAACAGGAAGCGGCGAACGAAACTATCGCTCATTTCAGTTCCGCCGCGTAGGTTTCCGGGCTGAAGCCAACCAGCAGCTTGCTGCCGGTGTCGAGCACCGGCCGCTTGATCAGGGACGGGTATTGGGCCATCAGCCTGAGCGCCTTTGACTGGTCAACCGCAGACCGTTCTTCGTCTGTCAGCTTCTTCCACATCAGGCCGCGCGTATTGAGCAGCTTTTCCCAGCCGGCGCGGGCGCTCCAGTCCGGCAGATTGGCTTCGGCCACGCCGGCCTTCTTGTAGTCGATGAATTCGTAAGCGAACCCGTTTTCAGTCAGCCAGTTCATGGCTTTCTTCATGGTGTCGCAGTTCTTGATGCCATAGCACGACAGGATATGTTTTTCCTTTGTGCTGAGTGGTGATTCTTGCATATGCGCTAAATCCGGGTTGATGCGCCTGAACAGGCCAAAGGCAACAGTTTAAGGTGTCAGGTTGAACTACGCGAAAAATATCAATCCTCAGCCAACGGATGAGAGAGGTCACGCGGCTTGGTGCTGGATATGTACAAAGACCATGCCTGAATCTGCGCTCCAACTTTCGCGGCCGGTTAAGTATGGCATGTCGTTGTTTGGGCATGCCGGTGATGTCGGAAATTCTTACATTTGTCTTTCAAATTAATGGGAATGGCAGCAAGTTGTCGCTGATCAATTTTCGGTGTGTTTTGTTTT
>JAGTRV010000135.1 GCA_018262245.1 Pseudomonadota bacterium
CGTAACGACAAGGGGGCGTGGCACCTCGATACCCTGAACTTGCAGAATCCGGATGGCGCCCTGAAGGGCAAGGGGGTCTGGATCAATAACGGGCGACATCAGACCCGGCTGGAATTCGAGCTGGCGGCCAAGGATATCGGCAAATTGCTGGACCGGCTGGGCTACGCCGATACGGTGCGTCGGGGCAGCGCCAAGCTAACTGGCGACCTGCAATGGGGCGGACCGCTGACCGGCATTCATTACCCGTCGCTGACCGGGCAGATGACGGTCGAGGCCGAGAAGGGGCAGTTCAATAAACTGGAACCGGGTGTCGGCAAGCTGCTTGGCCTGATTTCGCTGCAATCCCTGCCGCGTCGGCTGACGCTCGATTTTCGCGACATCTTCAGCGATGGCCTGGCATTTGACAGCATCGATGCCAAGCTGGCCATCCGGAAAGGCGTCATGCGGACCACCGAGCCGCTACGGATCAGCGGTCCGGCTGCCCAGGTCGAGATGCAGGGCGAAACCGATCTGAAGAATGAGACGCAGGATCTGCAAGTCGTCGTCCGGCCTGAGCTGGGCGGGCTGGCGGCCGTCGGTACGGCGGCGTTGATCAACCCGGTGGTCGGGGCGGCGGCGCTGGTTGCCAACACCGTGCTGCAAAAGCCGCTCAACCGCCTGTTCAGCTATCGTTATCATGTCACCGGTACCTGGGCCGATCCGAAGATCGACAAGGCCGGCGAATCCCCGCCGGGACTTAAACCGAAGCCCGAAGAAGAGAGTAAACCAGTGGAAAGCAAACCAGCCGTGGAAAGCAAACCTTGATCAAGCAGAATTGCCGTATCGCCGCCTTGCAGATGGTTTCCGGGCCGCGTGTCGCCGAGAACCTGGTCACCGCCGGGCGACTGGTCGACCAAGCCGTCGAGCAGGGCGCCCAACTCGTGGTGCTGCCTGAGTATTTTCCGATCATCGGGGCGGCTGATGCCGACCGGGTGCGGGCGCGTGAGGAATTCGGGCATGGTCCGGTACAGGATTGGCTGGCCGAGACGGCGCGGCGCTACCAGTTGTGGCTATTTGCCGGTTCGATTCCTTTGGCCGCCAGCACTCCCGACAAGATGCGCAATTCCAGCCTGGTCTTCAACCCGGGTGGCGAGTGCGTACAACGCTACGACAAGATTCACCTGTTCGGCTTCAGGAAGGGCGATGAGTCCTACGATGAGGCCAGCTTCATCGAGCCGGGTGATCAACCCGTCGCGGTGGATACGCCCTATGGTCGCATCGCCCTGTCGATCTGCTACGACCTGCGCTTCCCGGAGTTATACCGGGCTTTGGCCCCGGTCGACCTGATCCTGGTGCCGGCCGCCTTCACCGAAACGACCGGTCGGGCGCACTGGGAAATCCTGCTGCGCGCCCGGGCCATCGAGAACCAATGTTATCTTCTCGCTGTCGGACAAGGCGGTCGCCATGAAAACGACCGGATGACGCACGGCAACAGCATGATTATCGACCCCTGGGGTGAAATCCTCGACCGCAAGCTGAAGGGGCCGGGCGTGGTCATCGCCGACCTCGACCACCAACGTATCGCCGAAATTCGCGAGAGCCTACCGGCGCTCGTACATCGCAAACTTTAAGGAAGTATCCATGATGCAAAACAGCGCGCTGGCGCAAGCCGAATCCCTGCTGCTGGCTCCCTTCTCTCTGACCGAAGGCGACCTGACGCGGACCTTTGGCCAGATCCTGACGCATCAGGTCGATTACGCCGACCTCTACTTCCAGTATTCCCGCTCAGAGGCTTGGAGCCTCGATGAAGGCATCGTCAAGTCAGGCAGCTTCAATATCGACCAGGGCGTTGGCGTTCGCGCCCTGTCCGGCGAAAAAACGGCCTTTGCCTACTCCGATGACATCAGCGCCATGGCGCTGGGCGATGCCGCCAAGGCCGTGCGGGCGATTGCCGCAGCCGGCCAGAGCGGCATTCTGCCGGCACTCTCAGCCACGACGGCGGCCCGCTCGCTGTATGTGCCGCACGATCCGATCGCTTCCCTGCCGGCGGATGCCAAGGTCAAGCTGCTCGAACGCCTTGAAGGTTTTGCCCGCTCGCTCGATCCACGGGTGATGCAGGTCATGGCTTCGTTAGCCGGGGAGTATGAGGTGATCCTCGTCGCCGGTTCCGATGGCCGTCTGGCCGCCGATATTCGGCCGTTGGTCCGCTGCTCCATTTCGGTGATCGTCGAGGAAAACGGCAAGCGTGAACAAGGCTCAGCTGGCGGTGGCGGCCGTTTCGATTTCGGCTATTTCGACGACGAGATCCTGCAGCGCTATGCCAAGGAGGCGGTGCATCAGGCCGTGGTCAATCTCCACGCCGAACCGGCCCCGGCTGGCCAGATGACGGTGGTGCTCGGTTCCGGCTGGCCCGGCATCCTGCTCCATGAAGCGGTTGGCCACGGCCTGGAGGGTGACTTCAATCGCAAGGGCAGTTCGGCCTTCAGCGGCCGTCTCGGCCAGCGCGTCGCCGCCAAGGGCGTCACCGTGATCGACGACGGCACCATTGCCGACCGTCGTGGCTCGCTGAATATTGACGATGAAGGCAACACCACGCAGCGCACCGTGCTGATCGAAGACGGCATCCTCAAGGGCTACATGCAGGACAGCCTGAATGCCCGCCTGATGGGTGTTTCGCCAACCGGCAACGGGCGTCGCGAATCTTTTGCCCATCTGCCCCTGCCGCGCATGACCAACACCATGATGCTGGCCGGCGAGCACGATCCGGCTGAAATCATCAAGTCGGTCAAGAAGGGTATCTACGCGGCCAATTTCGGCGGCGGCCAGGTTGATATTACCAGCGGCAAGTTCGTTTTCTCGATGAGCGAGGCCTACCTGATCGAGGATGGCCAGGTAACTCGTCCGATCAAGGGGGCGACGCTGATTGGCAATGGCCCGGATGCGCTGACCCGCGTCTCGATGATCGGTAACGACCTGAAGCTCGACCCAGGTGTCGGCACTTGCGGCAAGGATGGCCAGAGCGTGCCGGTCGGTGTCGGTCAGCCGACTTTGCGGATTGATGGACTCACCGTCGGAGGCACGGCATAATCCCTACACATTGTGGTGGGATTGTATGATGCGTTCATTTCTTTTGCTGGCCGGCTTGTTTGTGTCGACAACGGTTTTCTCTCAGCCGACCGCGCCGGAGCGGCTGAAAACGGTACAGGCCGACCCGGCAGCCTTGAAGGCTGCGGTCGAAGCCGGCAAGAAAGCCACCTTCTTTTGCGCCAACTGCCATGGCGAAGACGGGGTCAGCAAAACCCCCGAAGTGCCGAATCTGGCTGGTCAAAATCCGGCTTATCTGCTTGAGCAGATTCGCAAGTTTGGCAGCGGTGAGCGCAAGGATCAGTTCATGCAAGGGCTGATCAAGGTCCTCAAGGACGAGGAGCGCGTCCAGGTTGCGCTGTATTACGCCAGTGTCACGGTACCTCCGTCGGCGGCGGATAGCGCCAAGGTGCCTCACGGCAAGGAACTTTTCACCAAGCTGTGCGTTCGCTGTCATGGCGAGCAGGCGCGTGGGAATGAACTCTTCCCCCGCCTGGCTGGGCAGAAACTACCTTATCTGCAGACCACAATCGCCCGTTATCGTGACGGTACGGGAATTCGCAACAACCAGTTGATGTCTATCGCAACATCGACCTTGAAAAACGACGATATCGCGGCCGTTGCCAATTACCTGACGCAGTTGCCTTGATCGGCAGTTTTACAGTCGTGGCACATTGTTGATTTTCATCATGGTTTAGCCAGCCTCGGGGTTGCTATTGTCTTATTTCAAAGACAATTCATGCCGGAGGCCCCTTGAAGATCATTTTCAGTTTGATGTTTGCTGCCGTTCTCGGCATGGCGGGTGGCGAGGCGCTGGCCCAGATCGGCGATAGCAATTCAGCCATCAACAAGGCGGGCTCCCTGCGCTTTCAGGCGCACCGGATGGCCCGTCTCTACCTCCAGACTGGCATGGGCATCGAAACCGATCGCTCCAGGCGCCAGCTGGAGAGTGTTTCCGGCCTTTACGATCGCCGTCTGATCGAGTTGAAAAACTATGCGCCGACCCCGGAAATCAAGGAGACCTACGTTTCCCTGGAGAAGGCGTGGATTGGCTACAAGGATTTGCTATTCGGCAGCAAGGTGTCGCCGGAGAACGCCCGAAAAATTGTCGAGGTCAGCGATCAGCTCGTCGCCATCGCCAATAAGGCGACCGGGCAACTGACGAGCTACGCCGGTAGTGCCCAGGGCGGGCTGGTGAACGTGTCCGGCCGTCAGCGCATGCTGTCCCAACGCATGAGCAAGTATTTCCTGGCCGTGGCGTGGGGCGTGGCACCGGCCAACGCACAGGGCGAGATCAACAAAGACAAGGCCGAGTTTGTCCAGAAGCTGGATGAACTGGCGGCGGCACCAGTCAATACGCAAGCGATCAAGGATGAGCTGGGACTGGCACGTCAGCAATGGGCTTTCTTCGAGAATGCCCTGGCTGGCCGCGAGGTCGACAAGAAGAGCAGTCAGATCAACGTGGCGACGACCAGCGAGCGAATCCTTGAGGTGATGGACGGCGTCGTCGGCATGTACGAGAAGCTGGCAAAGTAGGGGGCGTGCCGCCTGACTGGCAAGACGGTCAGAATAAATCGAGCTGACCGTTCCGCTCTATCCTGGCGCCTCGGATGAATTGCGAGGTGTCGAGGGCTGGCGTGGACTCGCTCAGTTCGAGGCGTCGGCAAGCAAGTTCGAAACGCTGGCGGATCAGCTTGGCGAAGTGACCGAGGCCGGTCATCCGGCTGCCGAAATTCGGGTCATTGGCCCGCTGGCCGCGCAGATCGTAAAGCACCGACATGACCCGTGCCGCCTTCTCGGGGGCGTGCCATTCCAGCCATTCCCGGAATAGTCCGGCCACCTCGTGGGGCAGGCGGAGCAGCGTGTAGCTGGCATGGCTGGCGCCATGTTCGCGGGCGGCGCCCAGCAATTTTTCCAGTTCGTGATCGTTGATGCCTGGGATCAGCGGGGCAATGAACGCCGAAACCGGAATGCCGGCAGCGCTCAGTTTTGCCATCGCTTCAAGCCGGGCGTGCGGGGCACTGGCTCGTGGTTCGAGTTGGCGCGCCAGCGGTCCGTTCGTAGTGGTCAGCGAGATGGCGATATGGGCCAGATTTTGCTGCGCCAGTTCAGTCCACAGGTCGAGGTCGCGAATGATCAGCGAGGACTTGGTCACCACGCTGACCGGGTGCCGCGTTTCGAGCAGTACTTCCAGCACGGCGCGAGTCAGGCCCTCCTGGCGCTCGAAAGGCTGGTAGGCATCGGTTGCCGTACCGAGGGCGATGGTCGAACATACGTAGCCGGGCTTGGCCAGTGCTTCACGCAGCAGGCGGGGGGCATCCGGCTTGGCGAAAATTTGCGTTTCGAAATCCAGCCCCGGCGACAGGCCCAGATAGGCATGGGTCGGTCGGGCATAGCAGTAGATGCAGCCGTGCTCGCACCCCCGGTAGGGATTCAGCGATTGGTCGAAACCGAGATCGGGTGAGTCATTCCGGCTGATGATGCTTTTCGCACGGTCGACCAGCAGGCGGGTTTGCGGCAAGGCGGGTTCAGATGCTTCCCAGCCGTCGGCCATGTTTTGCCGGGTGTCGGTGCTGAAGCGGTGGTCGACATTACTTACCGCGCCCCGCCCCTTGATCGGCGTGGCCGGAATTTCCGCAGAAGGGGAGAGGTCGAAATCTTCCATGCTCATCCGGTAGAATGCCGGGTTTCCAGCAATATTTGAATGGGGCAGGCCATGATGCCGCAAAGTAAACCGAATACCGACGACCTTCGCATCAAGGAAATCAAGGAGCTGGTGCCGCCAGCCCACGTTTTCCGCGAGTATCCGGTGTCCACTCGGGCGGCGCAAACGACCTATGTCGCCCGCCAGGCAATTCACCGCGTGCTGCATGGTGCCGACGACCGCCTGCTGGTCGTCATCGGCCCCTGCTCGATCCATGACTACGAACTGGCCATGGATTACGCCAAGAAACTGGCCAAGGAAGCCGAGAAATACGCCGAAGACCTTATCGTCGTCATGCGCGTCTATTTCGAAAAGCCGCGGACCACGGTCGGCTGGAAAGGCCTGATCAACGATCCGCGCATGGACAACACCTTCCGCATCAACGAAGGCCTGCGTCTGGCCCGCCGCATCCTGCTTGAGGTCAATGAGCTGGACCTGCCTTGCGCCACCGAGTTCCTCGACACCATCACGCCGCAATACACCGCCGACCTGATCGCCTGGGGCGCCATCGGTGCGCGCACCACCGAGTCGCAGGTGCACCGCGAGCTGGCTTCCGGCCTTTCCTGCCCGGTCGGTTTCAAGAACGGCACCGACGGCAACATGCGCATTGCCGTGGATGCGATCCGCTCGGCCAACTCGCCACACCATTTCCTGTCGGTGACCAAGTCCGGCCACACCGCCATCGTGTCGACGATGGGCAACGAGGACTGCCACGTCATCCTGCGCGGCGGCAAGGAACCGAACTACGACGCGGCCAGCGTCGATGCCGCCTGCACCGAAATCGCTAAATCCGGCCTCGCCGCCCGGCTGATGGTCGATTTCTCGCACGGCAACAGCCGCAAGCAATACAAGCTGCAAATGGAAGTCTGCGACAGCGTGGCCGAGCAGATCGCCGGTGGCGAAGACCGCATTGTTGGCGTCATGGTCGAATCGCACCTCGTCGAAGGCCGCCAGGACATCTCGCCGGACAAGCCGCTGACCTATGGCCAGAGCGTGACTGATGCCTGTATCAACTGGGATGACAGCCTGAAAGTGCTCGAGAAACTGGCAGCTGCCGTCAGGGCAAGACGAGTCGCCGAAGCGTCAGAGTAAGCGGCGAGCGTTCGCAAAAGCGCAAAAGGCCCGACCGGTTCGCCGGTCGGGCCTTTTGCTTTTTCAGGAAAGAAAATCCCGGTCATTTCTCCTGCCCGTTGGCGCGGTGTTGGATTGCCCGCTTTGTCGCAGCTTGATTGTTATCAAGAGCAAAATCGTCCGGGGGGCGCCTGAATTGGTGCTTCCTGATCCCTTTGATTTTGGTCAAAGAAGCAAAGCTCAGGCTTGCGAGAGTGCCGGTCCTTATTCAAATTTTGAGAGGGTCAAGGGAGTCATGATTTCAAGAAAATTCAAACGCAGCGGCCTTGCGGCATTGCCGCTCCTGGCGATGCTGGTCCAGTTCGCCTTTGCCGGGACGCCGTCCGAACACGGCGATGGCGCGATGCGCGACTACCAGGCGGCTGGCGGTTCGCCGCTGGCTGACGTGAAAATGCACCAGGATATCAACCCGCTGGCGCCCAAGATGTCGGAAGCCGAGTTCGACAAGGCCAAGCGTATCTTCTTCGAACGCTGTGCCGGCTGTCACGGCGTGCTGCGCAAGGGGGCGACCGGCAAGCCGCTGACTCCCGACATCACCCTGGAAAAGGGTCTGGAATACCTGAAGGTCTTTATCAAGTACGGTTCGGCCGGCGGCATGCCGAACTGGGGCACCTCCGGCATCCTGACCGACGATGAAGTCGACCTGATGGCCCGCTATATCCAGCAGACGCCACCGGCCCCGCCAGAATTCGGCCTGAAGGAAATGGAAGCCTCGTGGAAGGTCATCGTCCCGGTCGATCAGCGGCCGAAGCGGAAAATGAACTACATCAACCTGGAGAACATGTTCTCGGTCACCCTGCGCGATGCCGGCGAAATCGCGCTGATCGACGGTGACAGCAAGAAGATCATCAGCATCCTGAACACCGGCTATGCCGTTCATATCTCGCGTATGTCGGCTTCCGGTCGCTACATGTTCGTGATTGGCCGCGATGCCAAGATCAACCTGATCGACCTGTGGATGGAAAAGCCGGATACCGTGGCTGAAATCAAGGTCGGCATGGAAGCACGCTCGGTTGAAAGCTCCAAGGCCAAGGGTTTTGAAGACAAGTACGCGATTGCCGGCACCTACTGGCCGCCGCAGTTCGTGATCATGGATGGCGACACGCTCAAGCCACGCAAGATCGTTGCTACCCGCGGCATGACCGTCGGCACGCAGGACTACCATCCCGAGCCGCGTGTTGCTGCGATCGTCTCCTCGCACTTCAACCCGGAATTCTTCGTTAACGTGAAGGAAACCGGCATGGTCTATTCGGTCGACTACCGCGACCTGAACAACCTGAAGATCAAGATGATCGAAGCCGCTCCCTTCCTGCATGATGGTGGTTTCGAGTCCACGCATCGCTACTTCATGGATGCTGCCAACGCCTCCAACAAGATCGCGGTCATCGATACCAAGGAAGGCAAGCTGGAGAAACTGGTTCCGGTCGGCAAGACGCCGCACCCGGGCCGTGGCGCTAACTTCATCGATCCCAAGTTCGGTCCGGTATGGGCAACGGGCCACCTCGGCGACGAGAGCATCACGCTGATCGGCACCGATCCGAAAAAGCATCCGGACAATGCCTGGAAGGTTGTCCGCACGCTGAAGGGGCTGGGCGGTGGTTCTTTGTTCCTGAAAACGCATCCGAAGTCGAAGAACCTGTGGGTCGATAC
>JAGTRV010000136.1 GCA_018262245.1 Pseudomonadota bacterium
TCGGAAGCCTGCATGCTCCCCGAAACCTCAAGCGACAAGTCATGGACCTGAGTTACTGCCTCATGGACCTGGCCATTGGTTGCGGTGAGTTGCTCCATTGCTGCCGCAATCTGATTCAACTGGTCGCCTGTCCGCTCAAAATCGCCAACCATACGCTGGAATTCGGTGGAAGAGCGCTCGACCACCACACGCGTCTGCTTGATGTCGTGATTGATGCTCTCGTTTTCACTCTGTGTTTCACGAACCAACGAGATCATGCTGCCGATGTTCTCACCGATCTCTTGCGTCGCCACGTTCACTCGTTCGGCCAGTTTGCGCACCTCATCGGCCACCACAGCAAAACCACGCCCCATCTCACCAGCCCGCGCTGCCTCGATCGCCGCATTCAAGGCCAGCAGATTGGTCTGATCAGCAATATCCTTGATTAGCCCGGCAATCTGCCGGATGCTGTCGGAGCGCTGCGCCAGATGATCGACCGTAGCATTGAAAGTCGACAGCTTGTCGCTGACCAGATGAACCTTGCTGACGATTTCATGCATTTCATTCAGGGACAAACGCGCGGTCGCCAGATTGGCATCGGTCGAATGGGAAATCAGCTCAGTTGAGCTCGATACTTCCTGAATGGCCTGCATTGCTTCGGTGCTTGCACCAAAAACTGCACTGGCAATTTCACCTTGCCGACCTGCGCGCCCCGCCGTCGACGAGACGGTTCTTTTCACCACGACGGCCTCGCGGGCGATGTTGACGCTCATCTTGCGCACTTCGCTGATGATTTCCCGCATTTTGTCGGCGAAGCGGTTATAGGCCTCAGCCAGCGTGCGCAACTCATCATGGGTAATGGTCGGTAGATTCCGGGAAAAATCACCCTCACCCCGGGCAATTTCGTCGAAGATCGTCGAAATGATGCGAACCGGCCGCAGAATCAGGTGGCGGATATAGACAATCTGCAGCACATTCCAGCACAGGGCAACGGCCGTCAAGGCGATCATCAGCAGCAAGCCCTGATCCAGACTATCCGAAATCCGTTGCAACACCTCGCTTGCCACGCCCGCCTTGCTGATTTCGGCGGCGATCACGCCTTTCTGGTGGATATATATTCCAAGGTACCCGACATCGATGAAGAAGAGCAGCAGAAAGCTCATTAGTTTCTTGGTCAGAGAGTTCCAGAAGGTCCGCTCGTTCCAGTCGTAAAGCTTTCGAATAATTTCCATTTTTTTCGCCATAAATTACAAAATTTGACGAATTCAACACCTCTTCTTGAGTGCCGTCAATATGACGGAATACGTAGTTCATTACGCGATCCGTAAATTGAAGCCAGGAAAAATGGTGCATTGCATTTCACAACCACGCACGGCGTTTTACATCGTGAAAAACGAAACGCAATACATTGTTTTTGAAATGAAAAATATTGTCTTATGTCTTATATAAGACTATTGCTGCCCTGCAAAAAAATAACTATACTTTCACCCATCGACGTTGCAGCATAAGCACCCGGCCCAACGCCGTCCCCCCCAAACCAAATCTCTGAGGAATTCACAATGAGCACTCGCGAACAGCAAATCGCCGCCCTCGAAAAAGACTGGGCTGAAAACCCCCGCTGGAAAGGCATCAAGCGCGGTTATTCCGCTGCTGACGTCGTCCGTCTGCGTGGTTCTTTCCAGGTCGAGCACACCTTGGCCCGCCGTGGCGCCGAAAAGCTGTGGGATCTGGTCAACAACACCCCCTACGTCAACTGCCTGGGCGCCCTGACCGGCGGCCAAGCTGTTCAGCAAGCCAAGGCCGGCATCAAGGCCATCTACCTGTCCGGATGGCAAGTTGCTGCCGACAACAATGAATACGCCGCCATGTACCCGGACCAGTCCCTGTACCCGGTTGATTCCGTGCCGAAGGTTGTCGAGCGCATCAACAACGCCTTCAACCGCGCCGACGAAATCCAGTGGTCCAAGAACATCAACGCTGGCGATGCTGGCCACGTTGAATACCACCTGCCGATCGTTGCTGACGCTGAAGCCGGTTTCGGCGGCGTACTGAACGCCTACGAACTGATGAAGGCAATGATCCGCGCTGGCGCTGCCGGCGTGCATTGGGAAGACCAACTGGCTTCCGTCAAGAAGTGCGGCCACATGGGCGGCAAGGTTCTGGTTCCGACCACCGAAGCCGTGCAGAAGCTGATCGCTGCCCGTATGGCGGCCGACGTCTACGGCGTGCCGACCCTGGTCATCGCCCGTACCGACGCCGAAGCTGCTGACCTGCTGACCTCCGATTACGACGAGAACGACAAGCCGTTCCTGACCGGCGAGCGCACCGCCGAAGGCTTCTACAAGACCCGCAAGGGCCTGGATCAAGCCATCTCCCGCGCCATCGCCTACGCCGACTACGCCGACCTGGTGTGGTGCGAAACCGGCACGCCGGATCTGGAATATGCCCGCAAGTTTGCTGAAGCCGTGCATAAGGTTCATCCGGGCAAGATGCTGGCCTACAACTGCTCGCCTTCCTTCAACTGGAAGAAGAACCTGGACGACGCCACCATCGCCAAGTTCCAGAAGGAACTCGGTGCCATGGGCTACAAGTACCAGTTCATCACCCTGGCTGGCATCCACTCCATGTGGTACAACATGTTCGATCTGGCCCAGGACTACGCCGCCCGCGGCATGTCGGCCTACGTCGAGAAGGTTCAGGAGCCGGAATTCGCTGCCCGCGACCGTGGCTACACTTTCGTGTCGCACCAGCAGGAAGTCGGTACCGGTTACTTCGACGACGTCACCACCGTGATCCAGGGTGGCAAGTCCAGCGTCACCGCGCTGACCGGCTCGACCGAAGAAGAACAGTTCCACTAAGAAGCTTATCGCTTTAGATTGCTGCCCCACCCGGCAGCAGCGAAGGCCGGCACTCACAAGGTGCCGGCCTTTTTATTTGCCACCGGTGTCAGAATCGATTCAATCGGTGAATTTCCGGCCCGACACATCGTTTAAAATGTTGACACACTAATAAGGTCATCGCTTCGCACCCCAACGCGTCACAAGCCATGACAGATGAAAAGAGAACAGATTCTTGTCAATGCGTTCTGCAAAACAGGTCACCCTTGTTACATTAATTCGACTTTGTATCGCGTTTGGCCTTTGGCTGTTTCAGCCTGCCTACGCCAGCGACAGCAATACCGTACGTATCGGCGTACTGGCGTTCCGCGACGTTCAGGCCACGGAACAACAATGGTCTGCGCTGGGCGCTTATCTCACTGAAGCAATCGGTGACCATCGCTTCATCGTCGTACCGATGTACCTGGATGATCTCAGTGCGGCGGCAGCGAGCGGAGAAGTCGATTTCGTTCTGACCCAGCCCGAACATTATGTGCTGCTCCGGGCGCGCCATGGCTTGGCGGCTGTCACAACGCTGACGACCCTCGCCGGAGGGCAGCCGGTTTCAAAATTTGGTGGCGTCATTTTTACTCGGGCAGACAGAAGCGACATCAATAGCCTGGCCAACCTGCGCGGCAAGGTGGTGGCGGCCACACACCCAAATTCCTTCGGCAGCTACCGAATCCAGCAATGGACCCTGTTGCAGGCCGGACTGAGGCTCCCGGGCGACCTGAAACAGCCGATTTTCACCGGCCCACCTCAAGACAACGTGATTGAAATGGTGCTGGATGGCAAGGCCGATGCCGGGTTCATCCGTACAGGCCTGATCGAAGCACTGGCAAGTGAAGGGCGCCTTGATCCGAGCCGCTTGAAGCTGATCAACCCACAGCAGGTGAAAGGCTTCCCCCTGTTGCTCTCCACAGAACTGTTCCCGGAATGGCCATTCTCGGCGGTTCGTGACGTTCCGGAGCCGCTGATCAAGGCGGTTACGCTGGCCTTGCTGAAAATTCCCCCGGACCATCCGGTAGCGACCAAAGGCAAGTTTCATGGTTTTTCACCCCCAGCCGATTACAGTGGCCTGGAGTCGGTGATGCTTGAGCTAAGAGCTCACCCGGACCGACTTGAGCATTTCGATGCACAGGACATCGTCGATAAATACTCGACTCAGGTCGTTGGCGGGCTGAGTACGCTACTGATCCTGAGCATGCTCGCCGTGGCCTACCTGATCCGCTCAAAGCGCCTGGTCGGCGCGGCTCTGCGCGAACGAGCCAGCCTGCTCGATAGTTTGGGTGAAGGCGTGTACGGCATTGATCAGAATGGGCAGTGCACCTTCATTAATCCAAAAGCACTGGAAATGCTTGGCTGGACAGCGGATGAAGTCATCGGCTCCGATCAGCACGCCCGGTTCCACCATCACCGGCCAGATGGATCGATCTATCCAAGTGCCGATTGCCCAGTCTATCAAACCCTGCGCGATGGCCAGCGGCGCCAGGGCGAGGAATGGTTTTTCAATAAAGATGGCCAAGGCTTTCCGGTTCAATATTCAGTCACGCCAATCTCAAGACAAGAAGACAAGGAAGGCGCCGTTGTCACTTTCCGTGACATCTCGGAAGCCCGCAAGGCCGACGAGTTGATGCGCATCGCGGCCATTGCTTTCGAAACCCAGGAAGCAATGTTGGTCACCGACGCCAAAAGTCAGATTCTCAGGGTCAACCGGGCCTTTACCGAGGTTACCGGCTACACCGCTGCCGAAGCCATTGGCCAGACGCCTGCGCTACTGAAATCCGGTTATCACGAGGACAGCTTCTACAAGGATCTTTGGACATCACTGAAGGAAAACGGCATCTGGCGTGGCGAGATATGGAATCGCCGGAAAAATGGCGAAATATTCCCGGAGTGGCTGACCATCTCAGCCGTGCGCGGCCAGCACGACGAAATCACTCACTTCGTTTCCTCCTTTCTCGACATCACCAAACTGAAAGAAGCCGAGGAGCAGATCCAGTTTCTGGCACTGTACGACCCGCTCACCCATCTTCCCAATCGCCGCCTGCTCAATGAGCGCCTGAGCAAGGCGCTGACATCAAGCGGTCGGCAACGGCGCCATGCCGCCCTGCTTTTCATCGACCTCGATAATTTCAAGATGATCAACGATTCAATGGGCCACGACATCGGCGACCTGCTCCTTCGTCAGGTTGCCCTGCGGCTGCGGGAATCGGTGCGCAGCAACGACACAGTTTCCCGTCTGGGTGGTGACGAGTTCGTGATCCTTCTCGAAGAACTGAGTCCGAACATTCACGACGCCACCACCCAGATCGAGCACATCGCGCAGAAGATGCTTGACTCACTGGTGCAGCCTTACAAATTTGGCGAGTTTTCCCACCATTGCACCGCCAGCATCGGGGCAATTCCGTTCATGGATGCCACAGAAACCATTGAGAGCCTGTTGAAATCTGCGGATATGGCCATGTACAAAGCCAAGGCGGCGGGCAAGAACAGACTCTTCTTCTTCGATCCGGCGATGCAGACGGAAGTCGAAGCCCGCGCTGCACTTGAGCGTGACTTGCGGCAAGCACAGCGTGAAAAGCAGTTTGTTCTCTATCTGCAACCCCAGGTTGACCAATCCGGCCATGTTTCTGGCGCGGAGGCATTGATTCGCTGGCAGCACCCGACCCACGGACTGATCTTGCCGGGCGAATTTACCCATGTCGCCGAAGAAACACGACTCATCCTGCCCATCGGCCAATGGGTTCTAGAGGAAGCTTGCAAACAGCTGGTTATCTGGCAGAAAAATCCTGATACGGCGCATCTGACACTGGCCATCAACGTCAGCGCCTTGCAGTTCCGTAACCCGGATTTTGTCGATGATGTTGCGCGAGCCATCCATGAATCAGGCGCCCTGGCCAGCCGCTTGAAACTTGAAATCACTGAATCACTATTGCTCGAAGATATCGACGGCACCATCGAACGCATGCAGGTGCTGAAGAATCAGCTGGGCGTCGGCCTGTCACTTGACGATTTCGGAACAGGCTATTCCTCGCTGAGCTACCTGAAACAGCTGCCGCTTGATCAAATCAAGATTGATCGCAGTTTCGTCAAGGATATTCATTGCAACCCGAACGATGCCGCGATTGCCGAGGCCGTCATTGCACTTGGCCGCTCCTTCTCGCTGAATGTCATCGCCGAGGGGGTGGAAACCATTGAGCAGCGAGATGCCTTGATCGCACGGGGCTGCCTGACTTTCCAGGGCTATCTGTTCGGACGCCCCGGCCCGATTGACGCTTTCCCCGCCTGCCGGCCGCCTCAGCGCAATTCCCAGTAACTGGGCCGGCTATAGGTTTCTTTGAGCAGATCGATGAACAGCCGCACGCGCAGCGGCAAATGCCGACGCTGCGGAAATACGGCGTAGATGCCCATCGGCGGGGCCTGCCAGGCATCGAGCACGGAGGTCAGCCGCCCCTCCCTCAGATCCTGCCCGACCTCCCACAACGAACGCCAGGCCAGGCCGCGCCCGGCCAACGCCCATTCATGCAGGACCGCGCCATCATTGCACTCGAAGCTGCCATTGACTTTCAAGGCATCGACTTCGCCGCTGGCCGGATCACGAAACAGCCAGCCGCGCTGCTGGCCCAGCGACAGACAATTGTGCCCGGACAAATCGGCCGGTTCGCGCGGCACGCCGTGAGTAACCAGATACGCCGGGCTGGCCACGACCATGCGGCGCATTTCACCGAGACGGACGCTGACCAGACTGGAATCGGTCAGTTCCCCGATCCGGACGGCACAGTCGATGTTCTCGTTAACCAGATCGACCAGACGATCGCTCAGGTTCAGATTGACCCGGACTTCCGGGTTGGCCAGCATGAAATCACCCACCAGCGGCGCGACATGCTGCCGCCCGAAGCCCGACGGTGCCGAGACGCGCAACTGACCGCTCGCCCGAACACTGCCCAGCGACACCGCCGCCTCGGCATTGGCCAGATCGTTCAGTGTCTTCTGGCAATCCTCAAGAAAGGCCTGCCCTTCAAAAGTAATGGTCAGCTTGCGCGTGGTGCGCAGCAATAATTTGACGCCCAAGCGCGTTTCCAGCGCGTCGAGCCGCCGGCCGATAATCGCTGGCGTCACGCCCTCGACTCGCGCCGCGGCCGAGAGACTGCCCCGAGTAGCGGCCGAAACGAAGGCTTCGATCTGTTTTAGGCGGTCCATTTCATACTTTAAGTAAAAGATGAATTGATTCTATCCGGCTTTCAAGTCTTATAGAAGAGTCATAGAATTCGCTGCAGCGCAACATCCATTCATCCTTCACTCAGGAGTTCCTCATGGCCCTCAACCTTCCGCAAGGCGTGCAAATCACCGGCGATATCAAGCCGGGTTACGAAACCATCCTCACCCATGATGCGCTGGCGCTGGTCGCCAAGCTGCACCGCGCTTTCGAAGGTCGTCGCCAGGAACTCCTGAAGGCCCGCGTTGCCCGCCAGGCCCGCATCGATGCCGGCGAAATGCCGGATTTCCTGCCGGAAACCGCCCACATCCGCAGCGGCGACTGGAAGGTCGCCCCGATCCCGGCCGCCCTGCAATGCCGCCGCGTGGAAATCACCGGCCCGGTCGAAGCAAAGATGATCATCAACGCCTTCAACTCGGGCGCTGACTCCTACATGACCGACTTCGAGGATTCGAATTCCCCGAACTGGGAAAACCAGATCGTTGGCCAGATGAACCTGTACAAGGCCATCCGCCGCGAACTGTCGTTCAAGAACGAAGCCGGCAAGGAATACAAGCTGAACGACAAGATCGCCACCCTGCAGATTCGTCCGCGCGGTTGGCACCTTGACGAAAAACACATGCTGGTCGACGGTCAGCGCGTTTCCGGTGGCCTGTTCGACTTCGGTCTGGTCTTCTTCCATAACGCCAAGGAGCAGATCGCTCGCGGCGCCGGCCCCTTCTTCTACCTGCCGAAGATGGAAAGCCACCTCGAAGCCCGCCTGTGGAACGATGCCTTCGTGATGGCCCAGGACCACTGCGGCATTCCGCAGGGCACCATCAAAGCCACCGTGCTGATTGAAACCATCCTCGCCACCTTCGAGATGGAAGAAATTCTCTACGAACTGCGCGATCACTCCGCTGGCTTGAACGCCGGTCGCTGGGACTACATCTTCTCCTGCATCAAGAAGTTCAAGAAGAACAAGGATTTCTGCCTGGCTCAGCGCAGCGCCATCACGATGGAAGTACCTTTCATGCGCGGCTACGCCCTGGCGCTGGTGCAGGCTTGCCACAAGCGCGGCGCCCCGGCCATGGGCGGCATGTCGGCCCTGATCCCGATCAAGAACGATCCGGTCGCCAACGAAAAGGCGCTGGCCGGCATCCGTCACGACAAGACCCGCGACGCCAACGACGGCTTTGACGGCGGCTGGGTAGCCCACCCGGGCCTGGTACCGATCGCCATGGAAGAGTTCGTCAAGGTACTGGGCGACAAGCCGAACCAGTTCGAGAAGCAGGTCGAAGGCAAGTTTGGCCCGGAACAGTGGCTGGACTTCCAGCCGACCACTCCGATCACCGAAGCCGGTCTGCGCAACAACATCAACGTCGGTATCCATTACCTCGGCTCCTGGCTGGCCGGCAACGGCTGCGTGCCCATCCACAACCTGATGGAAGATGCCGCCACCGCCGAAATCTCCCGCTCGCAGGTCTGGCAG
>JAGTRV010000316.1 GCA_018262245.1 Pseudomonadota bacterium
GACCAAGACACTGCCGAAGGTGCGAACCGAGATGAGTTTGCACGTCCTGGCCTACAACATGAAGCGAATGATGACGACCTTCGGCGTTAAGCCGCTGCTGCAGGCGATGCGCGCGTAGCGCGCCTTCGCTCGTCCGCTTCAAATGAACGTGTCGGCGCGACCGCAGCGCTGATATCGACGACTCGATCACGCGTTTACACACAGTCTCGACCCTTTGCTGACATCGGCGTCGCCCGAAAGCCGCCACCAAATTCAAGCTGAAAGCCGACCTCCGCGCGCCCGTCCATGTGTGACCCAAAGCAGTTACTGAATCGTCCGGGAAGCGGCCAGCGCATTTGCTTGAAGGCGAAATTTGCGCCAATCGGCACGTCGCGGCTGACAGCAACTTGAAGCTGTGCAGTTGGCTACTTTGGAAACATGAACTGCACCTGCGCGCGCAGCTGCCAGTTGGCGCCGTTGTCCGGGTGCACCACGTTGTAGTACGCCTGCAGCGTGGTATTCACCGGCAGCCTGCCGAGGTGGAAGATCTTGCCGATGCCGCCGCCCAGCGGCACGGTCCACTGCTGCCCGCTGTCGGCCTTCCAGTCGACCGTCAGGATCGGGCCGCTGACCAGATAAAAGCCGCCCTTGAAGTTGTAGTTGACGAAGGGCTGGATCAGTCCGTTGTTGTAGGCGCCCCCCTGCTTGCTGCTGGAGAGCGACCAGATGTTGTTGGCCAGTACCCCATAGACCCAGGGGTCGCCGTGGTCGAGGTGCAGCACGACGAAGGTCGGACCGAGCCCCCAGTTCTTGTTGCCCAGTTCGTCACTGGTGTTGGTCGGCAATTGCACCACCGGACCGACGCCCCAGATCCAGTGTCCGGGGTTGGCCGGCGACAGGAACGCGCTGAAGACCGTGTCGCCGATGCCGTTCGTGCGGTCCGTCGTCGGCGACAGCTGGGGCTGGGAGATCACCGGCACGATGGTGCGGGTGATGATGTTCCAGTCCTTGTTGATCTCGACCGGAATCACTGGCTGGATGTTCAGGATGTTCTGCGTGCCGTTGTACGGCCCGACGTTGAAGTTGGTGTTGTTCTGGAACGGCACACTGATCAGATTGCCGACCGGGTTTTGCGCCAGCTTGGCGAGTTCCTCGGCACTCAGCTCGGCGCGAGCGGGGACGGAAATCAAACCCGCGGTGGCGGCCAGCAACGCCAGGCTCCCCCGCAAAACGCTCGTCAAAGAACTTGTCCTGATTTTCATTGTGGTTCGCCTATTGCTAGTAGGGCTTGGCCACGCCAATCTGCGGCGCTCGCACCGGCTTGGCCATGCCGAAGAAGATCACCACGCCCTGACCGCCGCAGCGTGTTGACAACGCTTCGATGGCCCCGGGGTAGCAGCTATCGATGTCCTGCCAGTTGTTGATGGCCCAGACGTCACCGGCGGGCGAGACGGCGATGTCGGTCTGCAACTGCAGGCCGCCACCGACGTAGCCGCCGGGGGGAGAAATCTGGTCCCCAGTCTTCATCCCCGGCGGGCAGTTCTCAGTTCGCACGCCACAGAGCTGCACGATTGGACTCGCCGCCATCGCGAAGTTGCTGACCCAGACGTTGTCGTTGCCGTCGACCACCACCGCCCAGGGACCAGGCAGGCCGCCGCCCTTGAAGGGCGAGCCCGGCAGCTGCGTGCCGTCGGGCCGCAGCACGGTGACGCTGCCGCTGCCGCCCTTCTGTTCGGACATGGTCTTGGTCAGGTAGTCGGAGGCCGACAGCACGCCACCGGTCTTCAAGTGCACTGCCATGTCGACCATGTGCGCCATGCCCAGCAATCCGGCGCCGAAGCGGTTGGTCACCCAGACATTGCCCTGGCTGTCGATGTTCAGGCCGCTGTTGTTGGAGCGCACGTCGAACTTCACGGCCTTGCCCGGGTCGGTGGCCGGGAAGCGGATGACGTGGAACGAACTGTCCGACACCCAGATCCGGTCCTGCTGGTCGATGGCCAGGTGGAAGGGCGCCGTGAACGACTTGCACGGCTCGGCACTGTCGCTTTCGCAGACGATCCTGCCGTTCTTCCAGTCGCCTTTGGGAAAGTACAGTAACTGCCGCTTGGAGACTCCCAACGCCCACATGTCGCCGTTGGGTGCCGTGATGATCCCTTGCATCAGCCCAAGACGACCACCGAAGTTGATGCCCTCGGCCGGCGTGAGCGGCTTGCCGTCCTTGTCGAAGATGGCAATTGCCTTGCTGCCGTAGGACGACAGCCATACGTTGCCTTTCAGGTCGATCGCCGCGCCAAAGGTGCCACCTTCCATGCCGCCGCCGGCGAAACCGGTGGTGATTGGCGATAGCGGCTTGCCGTTCGGGTCGAACTTGGTGGCATTACCCTGCCACAGCGCGTCGTTCGCCTGCCAGCCGACGGTGAAGTTGTTGCCGACCCAGAGGTTGCCCTCGGCGTCGAACATGGCCTTGCCGCCGGCACGGTAGCCGCCGCCGTCGAACTTCAGCGGCAGTACCCAGGCACTGGGCGCGAACTGCAGATACGGCATGTAGGGCACCGGCCGCATCGTTTTGCCCTGCGGTACCGGGTAAAAGGCTGCGAGCGCCGTGAACGTGCGCTCCGGCTGGTACCAGGGTGCGCGCGCGATCGCCTGCGCCGACGTCAACGTGTCCGCAGGCGTCGCGCCGGCCGGCCCCTTGGCCGCGAGGAAGACCGTCTCGCAGGCCTCGGGCCGCACGCGCGTGACGCAGCCGGCCAGCACGCTGGCCAGCGTGGCGAAATTGGCCATCGTCGGCGTCTGGCCGCTGTTGAGCGGGTCCTGGATGGTCGTGCCCCAGCCACCGGTGGCAAGATCGACGAAGCTCGGTACGTTGCCCGCAGCGATCTTCAGTTGCAGCGACTGGCCCTTGATGACCGCGCCGTCGATGAACTGGTTGTGTGTCCACACCGAGGCGACGGTCGTCATCTCATTGATCGTCAGCGCGGTCGGAGCCTTCGCGCCCACGACGGTCATCAGGGCGATCGCCGCGTTATTCCCGCCGGCCGAGTTGGCCGTCGGCGTACCGCCTTTCGCGACGAGGTACAGGCTCGTGCCAGCCGCAGCAGCATCGGCAAACGTCATCGTGAAGCGGCCATCGGCGCCGCTGCGCGCCTGGGCCAGTTCCTTCGGTGCGCCGGCACTCGCGCCCCACA
>JAGTRV010000137.1 GCA_018262245.1 Pseudomonadota bacterium
AGGCAAAGTGCCCGGCCAGGCGATGATAGGTGGTTGCGTCAAGCTGGATCATTCCCGGTGTGCCTTCGCTGGTGATCCGGCTGGCCAGATTGACGGTATCGCCCCAGAGGTCATAAATGAATTTCTTTTTACCGACGACGCCGGCAACGACTGGGCCGGTGCCAATGCCTATGCGCACGTCAAGGTGCATGTCGTTGACCGTGAAGTCGCGATGTAGCAGGTCGCGCATGGCGATGGCCAGTTCGGCGATGGATTGCGTGTAATTGTTCAGTTCATTATTCAGACCGCCGGCCACCATGTAGGCATCGCCGATGGTCTTGATTTTCTCCATGCCATATTGCTCGGCCAGTTCGTCGAAAGACGAAAAAATCCGGTTGAGCATGGCAAAGACCTGCTGCGGTGTCATGCCCTCGGCAATTCGGGTGAAATTGACGATGTCGACAAACATCACCGTGACGTCGGCGAAACCGTCGGCAATGGCCTGGCTGTCATGCTTCAGTCGTTCGGCGATGGGGCCGGGCAGGATGTTGAGCAACAGGCGTTCCGAGCGCTCTTGTTCATCCTGTAGCAGGCGATGGGTTTCCTCAAGGCTGGCCTGTGTCTTCGCCTTTTCCTGAACGGCATAACGCAGTAGCAGGTAAACGATGCTGGAAATGGCGGCGAAATTCAGCGCGAAGAAAAAGACGCTGGTTCTGGTCGAAATCTGAGGGGCATTGCTGGCCAGGCTATCGGCCAGGACATAGTCGAAAAAACCGGAGAGTGCGGTCAGGAAAATGTAGGCGAAGAACCAGGCCAGCGACTCTCTGACGCCGAAGAAGAGCACCGCGCCAATTGGCGCGAGCAAGCCCCACAGGCTGGTGCCGCTGGCCGTGATGAAGTTGCCGATACTCCACTGCACGGCAAAGGGAGCGAAAAGGAACAAGGCCAGTTGCGTGTAGCGGAACAGGTCGAAATTGCCGCTACGGGTGTAATAAAGCAGATTGCCGACCAGCAGCAGTTGGAAAACAAACGGTGCATTGGCAGAAAACTGTGGCCCCATCTGGCCGTACAGGAAAAGCCAGAGCATGGAACCGAGACAGACAAGACCCGTGGCGAAAACCAGTAAGGATTTTTTCAGCCGAGTTTCGGCATCATCATTCGGCTTGATGCCGGCGGTACGGAGGGACTCGAGAAAGGGATGCTGGCTCACGATGGGACTGGGACTAGCTCATAACGAATGCATAGCCCAGTTTGGCAGTCGGGGGGGCGCAGGTCAATACGCCAGCATTGCCCTACGGCAGCCGGCCAGCGGCGATCAGGCGGTTATACAGGATGTTTGGCGAAAGCCAGATGACGAGATCGTCGAATTCGTTGGCGCCTGCTGGACTCGGCGTGTGAGAGACGAAATTGGCATCGCTATTTGCGTTCTCAAGCTCATCGATGCCAGTAGGCGCATCGTTTGCCGTGTTGCCGGATGTTGTCGCTCCAAATCCATTTTTCCCGTGAGAAATGATTACCGTTGGCAAGCCGGTGGCAAGTGTCGAGGTGCAGGCTGCTTGCTCACAGATTCGAAGCGTGGCAGAAGTCGATAGCGTAAAACCGATATCTTTTCGAGAGAAATTGTTTTCCACGCGATAACGGAAGCGGTTACCCCAGGCATCGCGATTGCCAATCCCTAGGTCACTCCAAGGCAAGGTTCCTTCGGGAGCGGTACACACATAGCCTGTTCGATTTTCCACACCATCGCCGTCAGTATCGGGGCAAGGCAAGTACGGTTTGCCGTCGAGTGCAGGATGGGAAGCTGCGTAGCCAAGCAGGGCATCGCGAATATCTTGCAACTGCTGCTGTGTCTCACGGTAACTGCGTTGGTCCATCTGACTTGAGAGGGTCATCATCAATCCGCCGGAGAGCAGCGCCAAAATGATCAGGACGATCGCGAGTTCTACCAAAGTAAAGCCGTGCGAGCGGAGGCGAAGGGCGGTCATGGGCAAGGTAGTGTTGTGCAGGGAAAAACGGTCATGGTGGTGGTGCCAAGTTGTATTTGAGCCTTATTGGCGGAGATTCGGGTATAGCCGACCAGCGACAGCCAGCCGTTGGTATTGAGCCAGGTGCTGTTGCCAAGGTAGTTGAGGTCGTTGTACGGAAGTTTGCCGCTAACCAGATTTGCTACCTGAGAGCCGCTTCCGGGATTGGATGCCCAGGGAAAACTGCTGTTCTCTGTGAAGTAACGACGCAGTCCTCGGACAGGCAGGCCCGGGGCCTGGTCGTCCAGCCCCATCACTTCGGCGAGAACGATACGGCTGACCGCGCTAAACAGTTCCGCATGAGTGATGGCAAGAATTCTATCGTTGAAGGTGGCTGATGGTCCGCTGCTGACAAAGATGCCCGCCGGATTAGTCAGGTCAAGATAATCGGAGGCCTGTGGCGGGTTGCTGGCTGTTGGTTCGTTGCGTTGCTGGCCCGCTAAAGGCGGGCCGGGCGCAATGATGATGGCGACGGCTGCATTCGGTACGTTATCAACGCTGAGTTGGCCGGCAGTGTTGCTATTGATGGCGACTGTGGGGGGAGAAAACCCGGGTGAAAGCGCGTACCAGAGGGGGGAGCCGTCTCCATCAATCAATTTTCCGGTTTTGAGTGTTCTCCAGGGAAAACGCCCGATTCGCGAGGCTGCTGTCGAGCAGGAGCCTTGAGCCTGCCCTTCAAGTTGGGTGCCGATTGAGGCGACGTTTTCCGGGCAAGGGAGACGTCCAGGGGTGCCGCTATATGCCGCTGCATAGCCGATCAGTGCATCTTTGGCCTGTTGTATGGCCGCATACGTGGCACGCTCGCGCGAATCAATTGCCTGGCGGTTGTTCCACGCAGAAAGGAACGTGCCGAGCACTATGGTGACCAGTACGAAGACAAGCCCGAGCAAGGCGACCCCATGCTGGCGGGATTTGAGTGCCGGGCGCTTCATCGCGAGCCTGGTTTGACGGTAATGCGCCCGCTGCCCAGCACGCTCTGATGCTCGCCGCTGCCCGGGAGGTAGGTATCGCCGACCGGGATGCGGGGGGCTGGGGCCGTGTTGTCCCAGTTTGCTGTGCCATTGATCCAGCGGGTGCGGCGGCCGTTGCTGCTGCGAACTTCCCCGTTGATGGTCAGGCTGGCATCACTATCGCCAGTGTCCTGAAGAAAACTGGGGTTGCGTTGGCGCTGGATGTCGAGTTTGGCGCGTTGTTGTGGGTCGAGGAACAGTCGGCCGAGCGGGGGCGTATCGGCCTGGCAGGGGAGCGTGGCGAGGGAGAGCAGCAGGGCCAGCGACAGGCGCAGCATGGTCAGTTCTTTCCGGAAGGCAGGCGAACTGTCAGCCATTGCATTTCACATTCGGCGCCAAGCAGGGCCATGGCGCCTCTCCCATCTCCTTGTTCGGGCACCGGCGAGAGTTTGCAGGCACGGACGATGACGAGGGATTTTGCGCTTTTCTCGATGCGGCTCAGGCTGTTCAGCAGGTCTTCTTCATGCAGCAGACGAAACTGGATCTTCAGGGGACTGCTGTACCAGCCGTCATTGCCGTCAAGAGCGGTTCGGGCGCCAAATTCGTATTTCATGCCGGGAACGCGCAAATCGCGCTGGGTATCGCGCAATATTTCCATCCAGTCCAGTCGCTTTTCTTCGCCGGCGATGCCTGAATTCTGCAGGCGCTGCAGAATCTGCGTGCGTTCCTTGATATCCGTTTCTTCAGTGCGGACCTGGCGCAGGCGTTGTTCGATCTGGTTTTTTGCGGCTGCTGCAGTATTCCTCTCTCCTTCGGCCTTGTGGACATCCTGCTGGGCTGTATTGCTGAGCAGGAAGGCAATGATGAGAAGTACGAGCATGGCAGCCAAAGGCAATCCGAGTTTCCGGAAATCATTGCGGGTCCAGGTCATGGTGCATGGCTCCGGATGATTTCGACGGCAAACTGGCGTGGCTTGGCCTCTTCGTCGACGCCGTCGCCGCCCCGAAGCGAGGTACCGGATTCAATGTCAAAGGGCCGTTGCAGGATATCGACCGTCACGCCCGGCTCGTGGCGCAAGGCTTCGACAAACTGGTTGAAGATGGCTAGCGTTTGTCGGGTAGTGGCTCGCTCCAGTCGGATTGAGCCGCGTACCGTGGTGATTTCGCGGTTGTCGGTCTGTTTGCTTGCGTTCGGGGGGCTGGAAATGCCGTTTTTCCAGTCAATTTCCTCAAGGACGATGTTCGGCATTTGATCAAGCACCCGACTGACCATGCCATAGGCTGGGCCGGGCAGGCGTTGCTGATTGACCAGTTCGGCGTAGCGGCTGGTCAATTGGCGAAGGGTGTCATTGTCGATACCCAGTTTCGGAAAGGTGGCCGATATGTCCTGGTAGCGGTGGTTAAGGTCCGCTTCAGTGGCGGCCAGCATGCTCACTTCCTCACGTAGCTCGTGGGCGTCGTAGGTTTGCTTGGCGGAAAAAAGCACGCTGCCCAGCAAGGCTACCAGGCCGGCGGCGACCAGGCCGTGACGGATCTGCGATAAGCGGTAATGATGGCGATGTACTTCGCCGGCAAATTGCTGTCGGGGTGGTGCGCTGGCCAGCAATTGCAGGAACAGGAGGTCGCTGCGATTGTCGCCTGGCAAGGTATGTAGCTTCAGTTTGGCGGCCGCGATGTGGCTGTCGATAATGGTGAAGCTGAGCTGGCCCCGGTCGGGGCAGGCTTTTTCGATGGCCGGAATGCTCATCGGATGGGCGACGATCAGGACAGGTAAATTTTCGTCGCGCCCGATCAGGCGCTGGCCGATCAGGTATTGGTGCAACTTGCCGGCTTCGGCAGAAAAGGCGCTGGCGATGCCGGCGATACTGCTGTCGGAGAGTGGCGCCATGCGTGAAAAGTGGGCATGGCCATCGACCAGATAGCTTTCGCGGATCGAGTGATCCTGGACGGTCAGCAGCAGACTGCGTGTGCCGCCAAAACCGAGTTTTTTGACGAGCAGGCCACCGAGTTGGGCTACCGTGTAGATGCCGGCCAGCGGCGCTTCGGCGCTGCTGATACGTTGTAGCCAGGGCTCGAAATGGGCTGGGTTGGTTAGCGCGGAGAGCAGCAGTTTTTCATTCTTGCGCTGAGTCTTTTCGTAGCCGAGTGAAATGGCCGTGGCGAGTGCGGTGCCGAGAAAGTGCTGGCCAATCTTGCGGGTGATCAGGGTTTGCCGATCCTGGCCACGCAGAAAAGGAATGGTCTCGTGGATGTGGCCTTCTTCGGCGACGTTGGCGAGCAGCGAAAAATGGCTGCTGCGATGCTCGGCCAGGTATTGGGCAAATTCCCGCAGTCCATCGTCGTTGTTCTCGAAGACGCCCTCGGGCAGCAACTCGCCGCGCCGGCAGGCGAAGGCCTGCAGGCGATGGGTGTTGAGGTAGAGAAGGCGGCGGGTGATCACGTTTTGATCTTGCTGATGACGTCGTAGATGGGGCCGATGACCGACAGCATGATCCAGCCGAGCAGGGCGCCCATGAACAGGGTCAGCATCGGCTCGATCAGGGCCTGGGCCTTGCCGACGGACTCCCTGACGTCGCGGTTGTAGAAATAGCTGACGTTGAGCAGTGCCTTGTCGAGACCGCCGGTACTTTCACCGATACGCAGCATGCGGACGACAAGCGGTGGGAACAGCCCGACATCGCGGAAGGCACCGGCCACATTCTGGCCTTCGCGGATCGACTGTTCGACCCGTTCCAGCGCCCGGCGAACGACACGGTTGCCGACGACGTTCTGAGTCGAGCGGATCGATTCGAGCACCGGAATTCCGGAGGCGTAGAGCATGGCGAATGTACTGGAAAAACGGGCCAGAATAATTTTCTTCAGGATCGGACCGACCACTGGCAGGCGCAGCTTGATGCCGTCGAGACGCAGGCGGGCCAGCGGATTGCCGCGTAGGATCAGCTGGCCGGCGATGACGGCGATAATGGGTAGCAGCAGGAAAACGTACCAGTAGTCGACCAGCAGGTCGGAAATGAAGAACAGCAGTTTGGTGTGCGGCGGCAGGACATGGCCCATGTTCTTCACGAACAGCTTGAGCTGCGGGACCATGTAGATCATCAGGAAGAAGGTGGCTGACAGCACGATGGTGGCCACGAAGGCCGGGTACATCAGCAGTTTCTTGGTCTGCGAGGCCAGTTCGTCTTCCCACTTCAGCGATTCGGTCAGGGAAGCCAGGACGTCAGGCAGTTGCCCGCTCGATTCACCGGCCCGGATCAGGTTGCCGAAAACCTGGCTGAAGATGTCCGGGTGTTCAGCTATCGCCTGCGACAGTGTTTGCCCACCCTCGATGCTTTCGATCAACCCGGCCATCACCTCGCGAAATCGCGGGTGCTCGATCGAGTCGCGCAGATCGGTCAGCCCTTCGAGGATCGGCACGCCCGCCCGGGTCAGTTGTTCGAGGTGAAAACAGAAATTGATCAGTTCCGGACGCGGCACGCTCCGGGTGCCGAAAAGGGCGCGGTGCTGGATCGGGTTGCCGGTGACCAGATCGAGATTCATGCGCTTGAGGCGCATTTCGAGGTCGACCAGATTGATCGCATCGAGTCGCCCGTAAGTCATTCGCCCCTCCACGCTGACTGCCTTGTAGTCGAAAAGCATGCTTACATCCGGTCGGTCAGGTCGACGACACGGGCGAGTTCTTCGAGCGAGGTCGTGCCGTTGAGCACCCGCCGCATACCATCGTCGGCCAGCGTGGTGAAACCCTGGAGCAGGGCGCGGCTGCGGATTTCATGGGTGGTGGCGCGACGGGCAATCAGATCGTCAATGCCGGCGTCGATGCGCAACAGTTCCATGATCGCCAGACGGCCACGATAGCCCTGGAAATCGCACAGTTCGCAGCCGGTCGGCCGGAATAGCACGGGACGCGTTCCTTCTCCCTGTGGCCCGAGCAGGCGGATTTCGTGCGGTTCGGCGTGGTAGGGTGACTTGCAGTGCTCGCACAGGCGGCGGATCAGGCGTTGGGCCACGATGCCGATGATGTTGCCGGCCATGATGTCGGGCAGTACGCCAATGTCGAGCAGTCGCGGCACGGCGCCGATGGCAGAATTGGTGTGCAGGGTCGTGTACACCTGATGGCCGGTCATCGCGGCGCGGAAAGCCATTTCTGCCGTTTCAGAATCGCGTACTTCACCGACCAGGATGACGTCCGGATCCTGCCGCATCATCGAGCGGATGCCGTTGGCAAAATCGAGCTTGGCAGTTTCGGAGACCGAGGTCTGGCGCACCATGGCCATCGGATACTCGACCGGGTCTTCGAGGGTCATGATGTGAATGCCCTCGGCGTTGATGTGGTTCAGTACCGAGTAAAGCGTCGTCGTCTTGCCGCTGCCGGTCGGGCCGGTGACCAGAATGATGCCCTCGGGCCGGGAAATCATCAATTTCAACTGGTGCAGGTGCTCCTCGGCCAGGCCGAGGCCCTCCAGTGGCACGATGCCCTTCTGGCGGTCGAGAATGCGCAGCACGATGTTCTCGCCGTGGATGGTCGGCTGGCTGGCGACGCGAAAATCAATCGGACGCCCGGAAACTGTCAGGCTGATCCGGCCATCCTGCGGGGCGCGCATTTCGGCGATGTTCATGCCGGACAGCACCTTGATGCGAACCGTCATCGCCGGCCAATAGGACTTATGCAGGGCGCGGATCTGGCGCAGCATGCCGTCAATGCGGTAACGGATGCGCAGGAAATTGGCTTCCGGCTCGAAGTGGATGTCCGAAGCCTCGCGCTTGACGGCATCGGTCAGGATCGAGTCGATCAGGCGAACGACTGGCTGGCTGTATTCATTGTCGGTGGCCGAAAGGCTGTGCCAGTCGATCTCGCCGGTTTCGATCTCGTGCAGGATGCCGTCGATCGACAATTCGTGGCCGTAATACTGGTCAATGGCGTGGTCGATTTCCGATTCGCCAGCGAGCAGCGTCTCGATCTCGGTGCCTTCCTCCAGTTGGGAGCGCACGCGGTCCAGGCCGACGATGTCGTTGATATCCGAGATGGCCAGCGCCAGTCGGCGGTTGGTCCGGTCGTAATCCAGCGGTAGAAGGTGGTGACGCTTGGCCAGGTCGCGCGGCACCAGTTTCAGCGCCTGCGGGTCGATCACGGCGTGCGACAGGTCAATGCTCTGCTTGCCGAGATTTTCCGACAGCGCCTGCCGCAAGGTGGCTTCAGTCACAAAACCCAGCGAAACCAGCAATTTGCCGATTGGCTGGTTTTGCTTCATCTGCTCCAGCAGCGCGATGCGCAGTTGATCTTCCGACAGGATACCTTCGGAGATCAGGATCTGGCCGAGGGGGCGGCGCTGGAGGGCGGTGGTGCTCATGGCTGTATCAGCGTTGAGGCTCGACTTGCAACTCGCCGAGACGCTTCTCGACCTTGTTGCGATCGAATGCAGCCGGGCGCTTGGTCGAGGCTTCGAGGGCCAGCCGGTAATGCTGGGCGGCAAGTCGGTTCTGGCGGATGTGATCGAGGCTGATCGCCAGATTGAACAGGTAATCCGGGTTGTCGCCATCCGCCGCGACGGCGTTGAAATAGACCTGCTGTGCTTCGGC
>JAGTRV010000317.1 GCA_018262245.1 Pseudomonadota bacterium
CGCGCTCGATGTAGTTGTCGGAAAGCAAGCGGGCCAGCGGATGGAATGGCACCGCCGCAGGATCGTTGGACTTGAGGACGTTATCGAGCAGGGCAAGCGCCTTGCCCAGATCCTGCTGCACACGCGGGTGGCCAAGCAGCATGGCCATCCTGACCTGGGTATAGGGCGTCTGGGGCACGGCGCTCAACACCATGCGCTCGCGCCCCAGTTCCGCCGCCGTTATTTTGCTCAGACCCTGGTTGTAACTTAGCGCCGCTTCGGGCGTCGTTTCGTCGACACGGATCGGCTTTTTGGCTAGCGGCGCGGTAGTGCAACCGGCAATCGCCAGTACAAGAAAAAACGTCGTCACCAGCTTAATGAAAGATATTTTACGATTACTGCTCATCAGGTATTTCCACACAAAAATGGGCGCCCGCCGATTGCGGGACAAGATAGACCGCACCGCCCATGGCACGTACGAGTTCGCGCACGATAGACAGGCCAACTCCGCTGCCCTGGCGCGGTGCTGGCGCCTCACGCTGGCCCTGAACGAAGGGATCGAAGATTCGCTGCCTGTCTTCGTCGGCGATGCCTGGCCCCCGGTCGATGCATTCAAAGCGCCAAAGGCCATCAGCATGAGAGGCCCGCAGGCGAACCTCGCCGCCTTCCGGGCTGAAATCGATGGCATTCGATAACAGGTTATCGAGGACAACCGTCATTTTCTCGGCATCAAGCATGGCCTGCTCATCAGGCGCCTCGACGACGATGTTCAACTGCCGGGACTGACTGTGCAGCTCGCGGCGCTGCACCACCGAGGCCAATAGCTTGCGCGGCTTGACCGGCGCGATCTGCAGGCGACGCGCCTCGAAGGCCGCCGCATTGAGGGTCAGCAGGCTTTCTATCTGCTCCTGCAAGCCACGAACATTGTGCTGAAGGATCTCGACCACCTCGCGCTGACCGGAAGCCAGCGGCCCCGGAACCTCTTCACGGAGCAGTGAAATCCCCTCCTTCAAGGCGGTCAAGGGGGTTTTCAATTCATGCGAAACATGGCGCAAGGCCCGCTCGCGATCGGATTCCAGATCGGCCAGACGCTGCCGCAACCAATCGAGGCGCTTGCCCAATTGCCGCAAGTCGGCCGGACCGCCGACCTTGACGGCTTCGTCAAAGCGACTGGCGCCGAGCCGGATGATCGCCTGCTCAAGGTGGCGCACCGGCCGCACCAGCCACCAGCCGATGGCCAGCGCAACCAGCAATGCCCCGAGCAAGGCCAGGCCGATCCGTCCACCGAGGCGGAGCCGATTGGCTTCAAGGTCCTCAAGAGACTTGCGGTTCTGCGCCTCGATCCAGCGCTGCCCGCCCTGCCTCAGCAAGTCGTTCAATTCAGCCATGCGTGCCAGCAGGGGAATGATCTCGGCCTGCGGGATGTTCTGCTCAAGGCCACTACGCAGCGCTTCGGCCACCATGCGCCAGCCGCCCAGCAATGGAAGCAGCGGCTCGGCCGCCATGCCATCGAGGCGATCAATCACTGCCAGCGATTGCGCCAGGTGTTCATCGAAACGCTGACGAAATACCGGGTTATCAAGAACCAGATACTGACGCGCGCTGCGTTCGATATCGACCGTGCGCTCCCCCAACTCCTGGATAGCTGCCGTCAACTGAATAGCCTGCTCGCTTCCGCGACGGCTTTGTTCAACCAACCGTTCGACAACCAGCCAGCTTTGCACCGCAGCACCGCCAAGCAGCAAAACAATCAGTGCAAAGCCAAGCAGCATGCCCTGGCGGAAGGAAATTCGATTCATTCGCGTACTGATATGGAAACCTCCAGTGTAAACCGCATCGACCATTCCTCTCCTTGAACGACCCATCACCAAGGATTCAAAAGCCCCTAATTTTTTTAAAAATTATCTTTTATAAACAATAGATTGTAACGAAGTCGCATTTTAACGACAGCTAATCCTTATAGCCTAGTCAGCTTTCCGGGAAATGCCAAATAAACCTGTCGCTATTACACGACAGCACCATCGTGCATTTCAATATTACGGTTTAGACAATTTAAACAAGGCATTGTTTTTAATTGATTTTTATTACATGGCACGCTTATCGCAATGGACTCCCGGACAGTTAATCGTCGCAAACCTCAAAACGGGAGTTTCCATGTTCAGCAAACCCACCATCACCAATCGCAATGACACCATCACCCGCAAGGAGGTCAATAGCATCCTGGGCTCCAACGCTGCCAACCTGAAACCAGTCGCCGAACCAGTGGTAGTGGCGCCAACGCCGGCGCCCCCTGAAAAACCGGAGGCCACCAACACCTCCGAAAACGTGATGGGCGCCCGCTTGATCGTCGGTCCTGACGTCAAACTCAAGGGGGCCGAAATTCTTGATTGCGACACGCTGGTCGTCGAAGGTCGCGTCGAAGCCACCATGGATAGCCGGGTGATTCGCATCGCCGACAAAGGCTCTTTTTCCGGCAAGGTCAGCATCGACATCGCCGAAATTCATGGCAGCTTTGACGGCGAACTGACCGCGCGCTCCCAGTTGATCATTCACGCCACCGGCCGGGTCAGCGGCAAGATTCGCTATGGCAAGCTGGTGATCGATGAAGGTGGAGAATTGTGCGGCGACATCAACGCAATATCCGCCGAAAAATCGGGCCAGTTCCACCATCGCGAGGAACCGGCAATCTCCCTCAGCGCCGTCGCTGGTTGATTACATTTTAGGCAGACCATAGAATGCAATCCATGCATCATGTAGCACCACCTAAATCCACACCCCCGAAAGACCACTTCGGCGCCCATTTGTTGCCGGACGTTAGTGGCCTTGAAATAGGCACGGGCATTGATTCCGGTTCGCCGGAATTGATGATTGCCCCGGCCGTGACATATCAGCAAAATCGGGCGTGCGGTGCGCTGGTTCGACGCATGTACTCCTGGCGCGGTTACCGCCTCTCTCCGCCCCGCCAGCAGCTTGGCGATCCCAACCACGTCACGCTCGGCGCCTGGCAGGATCGTGATCTGGTAGCAACGCTGACCGCTTCGCGTGATTCCAGTGAAGGCTTGCTGGCCGATACGCTTTACGGCCAGGAGATGGCCGGGCTACGCAAACCGGCCAGGGTGATCTGCGAAGTTACTCGCCTGGCGGTCGATCTCGATTGCCATGACCCGGAATTGCTGCGGCTATTACCGGCGGCAGCTTGGCTTTACACAAGTCGGATCACTCCGTACCTGTCCGCGGGTCGAAGCACCAGCCATCCTGCTGCATCGTACGCTCGGCAACCTCCACTTTTAGCTTCCTCCTCAACTCAAACCAACAATGACCAGCCCCCGACATTCGGGAGGCTGGTCATTTGCATTGAAGCCCCGTAGACTTCGCAGATCAAAAAATTCCACCCATAAACAACAGGCAAGCGAATGGCTCAATATGTAATGTCGATGCTGCGCGTCAGCAAGATCGTCCCGCCCAAGCGTCAGATCATCAAGGATATTTCCCTCTCCTTCTTCCCCGGCGCCAAGATCGGCCTGCTCGGCCTGAACGGTTCGGGCAAGTCGACCGTACTGAAGATCATGGCCGGCGTAGACAAGGAATACGACGGCGAAGTACAGCATCTGGCCGGCGTTTCCATTGGCTACCTGCCGCAGGAACCGCAACTCGACCCAGCCAAGACGGTACGCGAGGAAGTCGAATCCGCGCTCGGCGAAGTCATGCAGGCTCAGGCCAAGCTCGATGAAGTCTATGCCGCTTATGCCGACCCGGAAGCCGATTTCGACAAGCTGGCCGAGGAACAAGCTCGCCTGGAGGCCATCATCGCCACCGCCGGCTCCGATACCGAAGCCCAGATGGAACTGGCCGCCGATGCGCTGCGCCTGCCGCCCTGGGATGCCGTGATCGGCAACCTGTCCGGCGGTGAAAAGCGCCGCGTTGCGCTGTGCAAGCTACTGCTGGCCAAGCCGGACATGCTGCTGCTCGACGAACCGACCAACCACCTCGACGCCGAATCGGTCGAATGGCTGGAACAGTTCCTCGTCCGCTTCCCCGGCACCGTGGTCGCCGTCACCCACGATCGCTACTTCCTCGACAACGCCGCCGAATGGATTCTCGAACTCGACCGCGGCCACGGCATTCCGTACAAGGGTAACTACTCCAGCTGGCTGGAGCAGAAGGAAGCCCGCCTGGAAACCGAAAACAAGCAGATCGACGCCCACATGAAGGCGATGAAGCAGGAACTGGAGTGGGTTCGCTCCAATCCGAAG
>JAGTRV010000138.1 GCA_018262245.1 Pseudomonadota bacterium
CAGTTGCAGAACAAGATTCGTCGTACCAATACCATTGCTCGTTAATTGCCAAGGCTGATTCGATATGTCTGCCAAGCTGGAAACGCTTAGTCAAAATCTGCAGGAGCATTTCGGCGACAAACTTAAGTCCCTTAAGCTTGCGTTGGGTGAGATAACCATAGAAGTCGCAGCTGCTGACTACCTTTGCGTAATGACTGCATTGCGCGACGAGGTGGCTTTTGGCTTCGAGGAAATGATCGATCTCTGTGGTGTCGATTATTCAACTTACGGTGATGGGGCTTGGCAAGGGGCGCGGTTTGCCGTAGTTGTTCATCTGCTTTCCGTGGCTAATAACTGGCGCCTTCGTGTTCGCGTGTTTGCCGAAGACGAAGGGTTTCCTTCCGTCGCGTCGATAACCACGGTCTGGGCAAGCGCCAACTGGTTTGAGCGTGAAGCCTTTGATCTTTACGGCATCGCCTTTGTCGGTCATGACGACCTGCGCCGCATCCTCACTGATTATGGCTTCATCGGACATCCGTTCCGCAAGGACTTCCCGATTTCCGGTCACGTCGAGATGCGTTACGACCCCGATCAGGCGCGTGTGATCTATCAACCGGTCACCATCGAGCCACGCGAAAACACCCCGCGCATTGTGCGCGAAGACACTTTTGGGGATACCGCTCATGGCTGACATCCGCAATTTCACGCTTAACTTTGGTCCGCAGCACCCGGCAGCGCACGGTGTGCTGCGTCTGGTGTTGGAGTTGGATGGTGAAGTCGTCCAGCGGGCCGACCCGCATATCGGTCTGCTGCACCGGGCAACCGAGAAGCTCGCAGAAACCCGTACCTGGGTTCAGTCTGTGCCCTACATGGATCGTCTCGACTACGTGTCGATGATGTGCAACGAGCACGCCTACTGCCTGGCTACCGAGAAGTTGCTTGGTATCGAAGTGCCGGAACGCGGCAAGTACATCCGCGTCATGTTCGACGAAGTTACCCGTATCCTCAATCATCTGTTGTGGATTGGCTGTCATGCACTGGACGTTGGTGCGATGACCATGGCGCTCTACACCTTCCGCGAACGCGAAGACTTGATGGACGTCTATGAGGCGGTTTCCGGTGCGCGGATGCATGCTGCCTACTACCGTCCGGGTGGCGTCTATCGCGACCTGCCGGATCGTATGCCGCAGTATCAGGAATCGACTTGGACCAATGCCAAGAAGGCAGCCGAGAAGAACGAGAACCGTAGTGGTTCCGTGCTCGACTTCCTCGAAGATTTTACCAATCGCTTCCCGACTTACCATTCCGAATACCATACCCTGCTGACCGATAACCGGATTTGGAAGCAGCGTCTGGTTAATGTTGGTGTAGTGACGCCGGAGCGTGCCCTGCAGATGGGGTTCACCGGCGCCATGTTGCGCGGCTCCGGCATCGCTTGGGACTTGCGCAAGAAGCAGCCCTATGCGGCTTACGACAAAATAAATTTTGATGTGCCGGTCGGTGTCAATGGCGACAGCTATGACCGCTACCTGGTTCGCATGGAAGAAATGATCCAGTCGAACAACATCATCAAGCAATGTATCGCCTGGTTGCGCAAGAATCCCGGCCCGGTGATCACCGACAACAACAAGGTGGCACCGCCGCCGCGCGAAAACATGAAGACCAACATGGAGGAGCTGATTCATCACTTCAAGCTCTTCACTGAAGGTATTCATGTTCCGGCTGGCGAAGCTTATGCGGCAGTCGAACACCCGAAAGGCGAGTTCGGCATCTACTTTGTTTCCGATGGTGCCAACAAACCTTACCGGATGAAAATTCGAGCTCCGGGTTTTGTTCACCTGGCTGGTCTGGACGAAATGTCCAGAGGCCACATGATTGCCGACGTCGTTACGATTATCGGTTCCCAAGATATTGTTTTTGGCGAGATTGACCGCTGATGTTTTCCGCTGAAACCCTCCAGAAGTTTGCCCGCGAGGTCGCCAAGTACCCCGCCGATCAGAAACAATCGGCGTCGATGGCCTGTCTCGCTCACGCCCAGGAAGAAAAAGGCTGGCTAGCCCCCGAGTCCATCGAGGCGGTCGCCAACTATCTTGGTATGCCGCCGATCGCGGCCTACGAAGTGGCCTCTTTCTACAACATGTATGACCTGAAGCCGGTTGGCAAGTACAAGATCACGGTCTGTACCAACCTGCCTTGTGCTCTGTCGGGTGGTTATCATGCCGGCGAATACCTCCAGCACAAACTGGGTGTCGGCTATGGCGAAACAACGCCGGACGGCAAATTCACGCTGAAGGAAGGCGAGTGCATGGGGGCCTGCGGTGATGCACCGGTCTTCATCGTCAACAACCGCTCAATGTGTAGTCATATGCACCCGGAACAGATCGACAAGCTGCTTGAGGAGTGCAAATAATGGCGATGCTTGGTTCGATCAACGGCGTTCTGATGGAAGGTCTTGACGGCGACAACAGTTGGAGCCTGAAGGATTACGTGGCCCGCGGCGGTTATGCGCAGCTGAAGCGAATTCTGGACAGCAAGATGACCCAGGAAGATGTCATCAGCGAAGTCAAGAAGTCGGTGCTGCGGGGGCGTGGTGGTGCAGGTTTTCCGACAGGCCTGAAGTGGTCTTTCATGCCGCGCTCCTTCCCGGGTGACAAGTATGTCGTCTGTAACACCGACGAAGGTGAGCCGGGTACCTTCAAGGACCGCGATATCATGCGTTACAACCCGCATGCCGTCATCGAAGGCATGGCCATCGCCGCCTACGCGATGGGGGCCAATCGCGGTTACAACTACGTGCACGGAGAAGTCTGGCTGGAATACAAGCGTTTCGAAGAAGCGCTAGATCAGGCTCGTGCTGCCGGTTTTATCGGTCAAAATATTCTTGGCTCGGGCTTCAATTTCGAATTGTTCGCCCACCACGGTTACGGTGCCTACATCTGTGGCGAAGAAACTGCGCTGCTCGAGTCGATCGAAGGCAAGAAGGGGCAACCGCGCTTCAAGCCACCATTCCCGGCTTCTTTCGGCCTCTACGGCAAGCCGACGACAATCAACAATACCGAAACCTTCGCTTCCATCCCCTTCATTCTGAAGATGGGCGGCGAGGAGTTTCTCAATCTGGGCAAGCCGAACAACGGAGGCACCAAGCTGTTCTCGGTGTCCGGCCACGTCAATCGCCCGGGCAACTACGAAATTCCGCTCGGCACGCCGTTTGCCACATTGCTTGAAATGTGTGGTGGTATGCGCGGAGGCCGCAAGCTGAAGGCGGTAATTCCCGGAGGGTCTTCGGCGCCGGTGATGCCTGCCGATGTGATCATGGATTGCACCATGGACTACGACTCGATCAGCAAGGGCGGATCGATGCTTGGTTCCGGTGCGGTTATCGTCATGGACGAGACAGTCTGCATGGTCAAGGCATTGGATCGTCTGTCCTTCTTCTATCACGAAGAGTCCTGCGGCCAGTGCACCCCCTGTCGTGAAGGTACGGCCTGGATGTACAAGGTTGTACATCGCATCGAAAATGGCCTCGGCAAGCCCGAGGATCTGGACCTGCTGAACAGCGTGCTCGGCAACATTGCGGGTCGCACGATTTGCGCCCTCGGCGATGCTGCGGCTTTTCCGGTACAGAGTTTTATCAAGCACTTCGGCAAAGAATTCGAGTATCACATTGAACACAAGACCTGTCTGGTACCCAAGGATGTGCAATGGGCCGGCAGTGGCTTCCACAAGATTCCGGCCTGACAGGTTGCGGGTTAGTAACGAAAGAACTGGCTACAAGGTAGCGACATGCTAGAAATCGAAATCGACGGCAAAAAAGCGCAAGTGCCTGACGGCAGCACGGTGATGGATGCCGCGCAGCAGGTGGGTGTTTACATTCCGCATTTCTGCTACCACAAGAAACTCTCGATTGCCGCCAATTGCCGCATGTGTCTTGTGCAGGTGGAAAAGGCGCCGAAACCGTTGCCGGCCTGCGCAACGCCGGTGACCAACGGCATGAAGGTATTTACGCACTCCGAGCTGGCCGTCAAGGCCCAGAAGGGCGTGATGGAGTTCCTGCTCATCAATCATCCGCTGGATTGTCCGATTTGTGATCAGGGTGGCGAATGCCAACTGCAGGACATGTCCGTCGGTTACGGCCCAATGAAGAGTCGTTATACCGAAGAAAAACACGTTGTCTTCCATAAGAGCGTTGGTCCGCTGATCTCGATGGAAGAAATGAGCCGCTGCATCCACTGCACCCGTTGCGTTCGCTTCGGTCAGGAAATCGGCGGCATCATGGAACTCGGCATGGCCAATCGCAACATGCATTCCGAGATCATGACCTTCGTCGGTCGTACGGTCGACTCGGAATTGTCGGGCAATATGATCGATCTCTGCCCGGTCGGCGCGCTGACCTCCAAGCCTTTCCGCTACACCGCCCGTTCTTGGGAACTGCAGCGCCGCAAGTCGGTCAGCCCGCACGATTCCGTCGGTGCGAATCTGGTCGTCCAGGTCAAGCACGACAACGTAATGCGCGTTCTACCGCGTGAAAACGAAGAAGTTAACGAGTGCTGGATCTCCGACAAAGAGCGTTTTTCCTACCAGGCGCTGAATTCCGATGAACGCCTGACCAAGCCGATGGTCAAGCAGGGCGGCGAATGGAAAGAAGTCGACTGGAACGTCGCCCTCGACTATGTCGCCCATGGTCTGAAGGATGTCTGCCGTGAGCACGGTGGCGATGCACTGGCTGCGCTGGCCGCGCAGAGTTCGACCGTCGAAGAACTCTTCCTGCTTGGCAAGGTCATGAAGGGCCTGGGCAGTGGCAATATCGATTTCCGTCCGCGCCAGAATGATTTCTCGTCCGATTCCAAGCGTGCCGGTACGCCATGGCTGGGTATGCGCTTGGCCGAGATCAAGGATCTCGACGGCGCTTTGGTCGTGGGTTCCTTCCTGCGCAAGGATCATCCGCTGATCGCTCAGCGCCTGCGCCAGGCTGCCAAGAAATTCACCAAGGTCAGCTTGCTGTCGGTGACAGGCGACGATCAACTGATCAATCTGCATGCCCGCATGACTGTCGCGCCGGCCCAATTGGCTGCTGCGCTGGCCGCTGTCGTCAAGGCGGTGGCCGAGATCAAGGGCGTCGCAGTGCCGGCGGGTGTCGAAAATGCAACCGTTTGCGAGACAAGCAAGAAAATTGCCCAGAGCTTGGTCGATGGTGAAAAACGCGCCGTGTTCCTCGGTAATGTTGCAACCCAATCCGCTGATGCCACGCAATTGCATGCGCTGGCACTGGAAATCGGTAAACTGACCGGTGCTATCGTCGGTTTCCTTGGCGAAGGTGCCAATACCTTGGGGGCTCATGTTTCTGGCGCGTTGCCATCCGGTGCGAATGCGCATCAGATGTTTGAACAGCCGCGCAAGGCCTATGTCCTGATGGGGGTTGAGCCGGAGTTTGACTGCGCCAATCCGCAATTGGTGCTCGATGCACTCAATCAGGCCAGCTTGGTGGTCTACATGTCGGCTTTCAAGCATGCACCGGCCTTGGCGTACGCCGACGTGATGCTGCCGATTGCTCCTTACACCGAGACCTCGGGTACCTTCGTCAATACCGAAGGTCGTATCCAGACGTTCAATGGTGTGGTCAAGGCCCGCGGCGATGCACGTCCGGGGTGGAAACTGCTGCGCGTTTTGGGCAACGTGTTGAATCTTGACGGTTTTGCTTACACCTCCAGTGAAGAAATTCGCGATGAAGTGCTGGGTAAGGGCGCCGAGTTCGTTGGTGGTCTGAGCAATGAATTGAGCGGTGTGGCGATCTCGCTTCCGACGATCACTGCAAATGGCTTGCAGCGTATTGCCGATGTGCCAATCAACTTTGCCGATCCGATGGCTCGCCGAGCACCTTCTTTGCAACAAACCGCTGATGCCGTTGCGCCAACTGCTCGGATCAGTGAGCAGACCATGGCACAAATCGGCATTGCCGATAACGGCCAGGTTCGCGTCAAACAGGGCGCCGGTGAGACAGTGCTGGTTGCCAAGGCAGACAATAATGTACCGGCCGGTTGCGTTCGCGTTTCCGCGGCACATGCGAGTACAGCGATGCTGGGCGACATGTTCGGCTCGATTTCCGTGGAGCGTGCATAAATGGACGCACTGATGAACTTCGGTACCGGGATTTTCGGCGGTGCCTGGCCTGCTGTCTGGACACTTATCAAGATTGTCCTGATCGTCGCCCCGATGATGCTCGGCGTTGCTTATCTGACCTACTTCGAGCGCAAGGTCATCGGCTATATGCAAGTGCGTATCGGCCCTAACCGGGTCGGTCCATGGGGTCTGATCCAGCCGATCGCCGACGGCCTGAAGCTGCTGATGAAGGAAATCATCGTCCCCAGCGGCGCCAACAAGGGCATCTTCATCATTGCCCCGATGCTGGCTATTGCACCGGCTCTGGCGGCTTGGGCGGTGGTGCCTTTCACCGACTCGCTGGTTCTGGCCAACATTGATGCCAGCCTGCTCTACATTATGGCCATCACCTCGATGGGTGTGTACGGGATCATCCTGTCCGGCTGGGCTTCCAACTCCAAGTACGCCTTTCTCGGCGCCATGCGTTCCGCTGCCCAGATGGTTTCATACGAAATCTCCATGGGCTTCTCGCTGATCTGCGTTCTGATGGTGTCCAACAGCCTGAATCTGGTCGAGATCGTCAATGTTCAAAATCAGGGCCGCTTTGCCGGCTGGGGGCTGAGCTTCCTGTCCTGGAACTGGCTGCCGCTGTTCCCGATGTTCCTGGTCTATCTGATTTCCGGCGTTGCTGAAACCAATCGTGCTCCGTTCGACGTCGCCGAAGGTGAATCAGAGATCGTTGCCGGTTTCCATGTTGAATATTCCGGGATGGCCTTTGCGGTCTTCTTCCTGGCTGAATACGCCAACATGATTCTGGTATCAGCGCTGACTTCCATCATGTTCCTTGGTGGCTGGCTGTCTCCGGTTAGCTTCCTGCCTGATGGCATTCTCTGGCTGTTCGCCAAGATGTCGGCAATTCTCTTCTTGTTCCTGTGGTTCCGGGCGACGTTCCCGCGCTACCGCTACGACCAGTTGATGCGTCTGGGCTGGAAAGTGTTCGTGCCGATCTGTCTGATCTGGCTGGTTGTTGTCGGCGTCTGGATGATGTCGCCACTGAATATCTGGAAGTGAGGAGAGACTAATGGGTTCGATGAAGGAAATCTTCAACAGCCTCTTCCTCAAGGAATTGTTGAAGGGGATGTCGGTGACGGGCAAGTATTTCTTTGCTCGCAAGATCACCGTCCAGTATCCGGAAGAAAAGACACCGCAAAGTTTCCGTTTCCGCGGTCTGCACGCCCTGCGTCGCTATCCGAATGGCGAAGAGCGTTGCATTGCCTGCAAGCTGTGCGAAGCGATCTGCCCCGCGCTGGCCATCACCATCGAGGCTGAGCCACGCGATGACGGTTCCCGTCGCACGACGCGCTACGACATTGATCTGACCAAGTGCATCTTCTGCGGTTTCTGCGAAGAAGCCTGCCCGGTCGATGCCGTTGTCGAAACGCGGATTTTTGAATATCACGGCGAGAAGCGTGGTGATTTGTACTACACCAAGCAGATGTTGCTGGCCAACGGCGACCGCTACGAAGATCAAATCGCGAAAGATCGCGAACTTGATGCTTCTTACCGATAACAGGTGCTAGCGATGGATTTTCAAACTGCGGTTTTTTACTTCCTGTCGGCGATTCTGGTCTTCGCGAGTCTTCGCGTGATCACTGCCCGCAACCCGGTTCACGCCGCGTTGCACCTGATTCTCGCCTTCTTCACCTGCGGCGGCATCTGGGCGCTGCTGCAGGCCGAGTTCCTGGCGATCGCCATCATCCTCGTCTATGTCGGCGCGGTCATGGTGCTCTTCCTGTTCGTTGTGATGATGCTCGATATCAATATCGACCGTATTCGCGAGGGATTCTGGAATTATCTGCCCCTCGGTGCCTTGCTCGGTCTGCTGATGGTCATGGAAATGGGCTTGGTGCTCGGCAGCAAGTACTTCCAGGTGCCGGCAGCTGAAGCGATGGTACCGGCTGGGGTATCCAATACCAAGGCTATTGGCGCGCTGATGTTCAGCGATTACGTCTATCCGTTCGAACTGGCCTCTTTGATCTTGCTCGTCGGCATGATTGCGGCGATCGTCCTGACCTACCGTGGTCCAAAGAAGTCCAAGTACACCAACCCGAATCAGCAGGTCTTCGTCAAGGCGAAGGATCGCGTCCGCGTCCTGCAGATGCCGGTTGAAAAAGACTGAACCCAGGGAAGACTATGCTTACTTTGTCACTCTCTCATTTCCTGATTCTGGGCGCGATTCTGTTCGCGATCAGTGTCGTCGGCATCTTCCTGAATCGGAAGAACCTGCTGGTGCTGCTGATGGCCATCGAATTGATGCTGCTTGCGGTCAACATGAATTTCGTGGCGTTTTCCCACTATCTTCAGGATCTCTCGGGCCAGATTTTCGTCTTCTTCATCCTGACCGTTGCCG
>JAGTRV010000318.1 GCA_018262245.1 Pseudomonadota bacterium
CGATGGAAGAGCATCACTGCCCGCCTATCACCTTGCTGGTCCGGCACCTGTCCGGCGATTGGGGTTCGCTGCCGGTCGAGGACGCCCAGATGAACGACATGGCGCTGCAATCGGAAGGTCGCTTGCTATCGAGCTACACGATTGGGCCAGGAACGCGCATTTGGCTGATAACGGACCGAGGTGAAGACGAAAACATCACGACTTACCTGCTCCCCAGCGAGTACTGAGGTGACCATGAATGCACCGAAATACACGCCACCTCTCGACCCCAACCTCGCCATAAAGGTAGATGCCCTCGATGACGACGCTCAAGAGTTTTATCAGGAACGCGCCGGCATCCGACAGTTCGACGGGCGCTTATCCAGACCTGAAGCAGAGGCGGCCGCCTGGAAAGACACGCTGCGTTATCTGGAACAGCGCAATTCCGCTGGCAATCAGCCCTAACCACCGCCAGTAGGACCAGACAGGGACCAGAGGCAGGTAGCGGCCGACACTTGCCGTTACGTGCCTCTGCCGATCTCCAGTCCTATCCAGAAATTCTTGCTTGTCGCACGGCACTTCAATGCGCCGGGCAAGGGATTCGTACATCTCAGCACCGAAACTGCGACCGACGCCACGCTCATTACAGGAGTCCTAAGTGAAACGACAATTCAGATTCAACAAACGCAGTATCGACGCTTTGCCGGCGTGCCCTGCCGATGCGCGCAGCAAGGAGATTGAATATGCCGATACGGACATCAGCGGATTGCGCCTGCAAGTAAATCGACTATCGCGAAAATCCTTCCTTTTTAGGTATCAGATCAAGGGCCGCAAGAGGGCGATGAAGGTCGGCGGCTATCCCGAAACCACCATTGATGAAGCACGCAACAAGGCGATCGAATGGAAAGCGATGATTGCCAAAGGGCAAGACCCGCAAGAGGTAAGGGATGGGGCGAAAACAACCGGCATGACCTACCAGACCTTCTACGACGAATATCTCTGGCCCCATATTCTGAGCACGAAACGCAGCGCAAAGGCGGATGCCAGCCGTTATCGAGGCCACATCCTGCCGGCGCTGGCCGATAAGGAGTTGGGAAAGATTTCGACCTTGGAATTGCAGCGTTTCCATAACGAAACCAAGGGCAAGGTTGCCGTGGCCACCAGCAACCGTATCTTCGAGCTGGTACGGCATAGCTTCACCTTGGCCGAGCAGTGGTCGTTAATTCCGCCGGGCAGTAATCCGGCCCGGGGCATTCGACTTTGGAAAGAGAATAACAAGCGCGAGCGCTATCTCAGCCAGGAAGAGTTGGTCAGGTTCATGAAAGCGCTTGAAGGCGAGCGGTCGCAGACAGCCGCCGATTATTTCCGGCTTCTGTTAGCAACGGGCGCCAGAGCGGCAGAAGCGGCCAAATTGCAGTGGTCGCACATCAGTATGGAGCGCCAGCAATGGCACCTGCCGATAGGCAAATCAGGCAAGGGCAGGGTAATCATCTTGAATGAGGTGGCAATGGAAATCTTGCTTCGCCGGCCGCATGTCGAAGGCAATCCTTATGTCTTTCCCGGAAGGAAGCCGGGCCAGCCCATTGGCTACGCGACCCGGGCATGGCGTAGGGTGCTGACACGGGCCGGAATCGATTGGAAGAATCTGCGGCGGCATGATTTGCGGCATACACACGCGTCATATTTGGTGGAGGTGGCTAGTCTGCATGAAATCGCAGGCATCCTCGGCCATGCCAACACCTCGACCACTCAAAGATATGCCCATTTGAATGACCAGCGGCTCAGAAAGTGCTCATCACACGTTTCCGATCTGATGCGTGCAGCTGCGGCTGGCGGATAAGCAAAAGCCCGGTGCAAAACCGGGCTTCTGTTTTTTTTGCTGTGCGGCTGCTTAGTTCAGTGGAGAGCCGTCATTCTTGAACGAAAACCTGCGCAGCCAGGTTTCTACATCGCCTCGGCGATATCGGATGGCCCGACCCACACGGATGAACGGCGGGAAATCACCCAAGCGAGTGGAGCGGGCTGTTTCGAGGGTGCAGGGCTGAATTCCAAGCCACGTGGCGACTTCTTTCGTCGTCAGCAGCTTTTCAGGAGCATCAGACACAGCGACAGGCTGCGGGTCTTGATCAGATTTCACGGGTTATATCCTTGCTGGTTCAGGCCGCTTTCGGCGGCATGAAGAGGTTGGCGATTAGCTCGTTGGCGGCGACCAGGTTTTCGGGTTGAGCATGGCTATATATCCGAGTGACATTAACGCTTGAGTGTCGGGCGCCTTGGCTCATGATTTCGATGGGAACGCCGGCATTCACGCCGGCAGAAATCCATCCATGACGAAGATCGTGCGGGCGGTATCCCTCGGGGATGCCTGCTTGCTTACACAGGCGCCGGAAGACACGGATTGCACGGCCGGAGCGTACATTTCCGCGTTGGCCTGGAAAGACGTAGTCATTGCAACGGAAAGCTTCCATGCGCTGAATTACGTCTTTTGAGGCCGTGGAAAGGTAATTTTTTCCGGGACGGCCCGATTTTTGGTCGGGGAGGAACCAAATTCCGGCATCCAGATCGACGAGATCCCACCGGCAATAGTGGGTAATTTCGCTATCGCGTGCGCCGGTAAGAGCAGCCAGCATCAATTTGTGGCTTCCGATGACATTCTGATCATTCAATGCGGCGGTGAAAAAAGCCCTTATCTGGTCGACCGTGAGGCATTTGTCGCGACGGTTATTGACCCGGGGCGTGCGCACGCCCTTGGTCGGGTTGCGGTCGATGAGGCCGAGATCGACGGCCAATTCTAGGATAGTCCGAATCTGGCCGACGATGGTACGGATCGTGGCTGGGGCAAGGCCAGCGTCGATCATTTTGACGACTAACTGGTGGATGTGCGACTTGTTGATCTCGGTGATGGCGAGGTCATCGAGTGCGGGGCCAATCCAATTGTCGTGACGGGAAAGATCAGTTTTTATCGTCTTTTTCTGCCGGCTACGGCACTGGACGATGTAATGATCGAAAAACAGCTCTCGGAAGAGCATCGGACGGGTTTTGGGCTGACGCGGGTCATGCCCTTGAGAGGCCAATACGCGATTGGCGCGGTGTTGGTGCTTGGCTTGATCGATGGAGATCAGGCCGAATTCGCCTAGCTTGATGCGATATGGGCGATGGAAGCGC
>JAGTRV010000139.1 GCA_018262245.1 Pseudomonadota bacterium
GAAAAGCACGAAAAGGCGGCCAACGTGGCGCAGCCGGATTGTGCAACCTGCCATACGAAGCTGTGGGATGAGGCAAAAGCCAATCCGGCCGGCAAGGAGCGTTTGGGCGTAGTCGCTCAAAACGTCGATGCCTACAAGGCTTCATTCCATGCCCGTCCCGATGCGGACAATCCGGATCGTCCGAAAGCGAGCTGCGGTGATTGCCACGCAACGCACGATTTTGCCGTACCCAAGAAAGGTACACCAGAGCGCGACGCCTGGCGTCTGACGATCCCCAAGACTTGCGGTGAAAAGTGCCACGACGAGCAGCTTGAGGATTACGAAGGCTCTGTCCACGGCAAACTGACCATGGGCAAGGATGATCCCAAGGGGGCTGTGTGTATCGACTGCCATACCAGCCATGACATCAAGGGGGCATCGTCTGACCCGTTCAAGCTGAAGAACGTCGAGGCTTGTGGCGAGTGTCACAAGGAAGAACTGCATAGCTATCGCGATACTTATCACGGGCAGGTGAACAAACTTGGCTACACCTATACGGCCAAGTGTTCGAATTGCCACGGCAGCCACGGCATTGCCAAAGTGGATGATCCTGTCTCCAAGGTCCATATCAAGAATCGCCTGAAGACCTGCCAGGAGTGTCACAACGAGAAGAAGGGCATGCCACTGGCGACCGAGGGTTTCATCTCGTTTGGCCCACATGCCAACGGCCACGATTTCGACAAATATCCGCAGATGTGGATAGCCACGAAATTCATGGTTGCCCTGCTGATCGGCGTCTTCGCTTTCTTCTGGTTGCATTGTGGCCTGTGGTACTACCGCGAATGGCAAGAGCGCAAGGCGCACAAGACCGTGTCTCGCGTTTCTACCGAGGCCTTGGGCTTGGCCAAGCCGGAGAAGCACTTCCAGCGCTTTGCCTTGGGGTGGCGCGTAGCTCACCTGGTATTTGCACTGGTGACGATGACCCTTGTTCTGACCGGTACCTCGGCGCTGTTCTCGAGTAGCAGCTGGGCGCCGCTGGTGGCGGCGGCGGTTGGTGGGCCCAAGGTGCTCGGCATCATTCACCGGGTAGCTGCGGCGTTGTTTGTCGGCATCTTCATGATCCACTTCGTCTACGTCATGCAGCGCCTGTTGCGTAGCAAGACTTTCCGTTGGTTCGGGCCGGATTCACTGATTCCGAACTGGAAGGACTTTGCCGATTGCTGGGGCATGTTCAAGTGGTTCTTCGGCCGCGGACCCAAGCCGCAGTTCGAACGCTGGACCTACTTCGAGAAGTTCGATTACTGGGCAGTGTTCTGGGGTGTCAATATCATCGGGTGGAGCGGCCTGATGCTGGCCTTCCCGCATGTGACGGCCAAGTTCCTGCCGGGCTGGGTCTTCAACGTGGCGACGCTGGTGCATGGCGAAGAAGCCTTCCTCGCAGCGGTCTTCCTCTTCACGGTGCATTTCTTCAACAACCACTTCCGTCCGGACAAACTGCCGCCGCCGGATGTGGTGATGTTCACCGGTACGCAGTCGATCGAGGAGTTCCGCAAGGATCATCCGGCGCATTACCAGCGCCTGGTCGACACCGGAGAGCTGGAGAAGTATCTGGTGGATGCGCCGTCACAGCAGATGCACACGGGATCGGTTATTCTTGGTCTAATGTTGATTACCGTTGGCCTGGGATTGCTGGCTTTGGTCGGAACAGGTTTCTTCGGTCACTGAAAACCCTGTTTCTGAATGTTTAGGGAGGGCTTTGCCCTCCCTTTTTTCGTCTGGATATATTCGATTTATGACCTGGTTTCCCCTCTTTGCGGCCTTCCTGGTCGCGATTGCTTTTTTGTTTCTACTGCCCCCCTTGTTGCGTCAGCCGCGTATTGCAGCAGAGGCCGCTAGCCGCAAGGCGTCAAATGTGGCGATATTTCGCACGCATCTTGCTGAGCTGGAACTTGAAAAGCAGGGGGGGGAATTGAGTGAGGAGGCTTATGAACAGGCCCATCGTGAGCTGCGGCGTCGACTGCTGGATGAGGTAGGTGATGCTCCGGCTGGCGCACAATCTCCTCAGCTTGGCGGCCCGAGCCGCAAGATGGCGCTCGTCGTGGCGCTCCTGCTGCCACTCGGTGCGGTGGCAGGCTATTGGATTTTGGGCAACACGCGCGCCCTGGATCCGGTTGCCGCCATGCAGCCGGAAAAACTGACGCCGGAGCAGATCGCGGGTATGGTCGGCAAGCTGGCCCAACGCCTGGAGGACAATCCGGGCGACGCAGAGGGCTGGCTGATGCTGGCCCGTTCTTACCGATCAATGGGCCAGCCGGAAAAAGCCGCAGATGCTTACAGTAAAGCCGGTGCGGTCGTCTTTGAGAGCCCGGATTTGCTGACCGATTACGCCGACCTGCTGGCGATGCTCAATGGCGGCAGTCTGAATGGCAAGCCGATGGAGCTGATCAACAAGGCCTTGCATCTTGATCCGGACCACGTGGTTGCGCTGTGGCTGGCAGGTACGGCGGCGTTCAATGGCAAGGACTTTTCGACTGCCGTGATTTTCTGGGAGCGAGCGCTCAAGACGCTACAGCCGGAGTCGGAGGATGCCAAAATGCTGTCTGAAGGCGTTGCCGAAGCGAAGAAACGAGCTGGCTTCAAAGCAGATCCGAAAAAATCGGTGAGCGGTCGGGTTGCGCTCTCTCCAGCCCTTGGTGCCAGCATTTCTCCGAACGATACCGTGTTTATTTTCGCCAGAGCCACGGATGGATCCCGGATGCCGATTGCGATTTCCAGAATTCGTGTTTCAGATTTGCCGTTTGATTTTGTGCTGGACGACAGTTCGGCCATGAGCGCCGAAAACATTCTGTCGAAACAGGCCAGGGTGCTAGTCCTGGCCCGGGTTTCAAAAACTGGCAATGCCGTACCCACAGCCGGAGATCTGGAAAGCGAAGCGCAAACGGCAAAGATTGGACAAGGTGGACTCAACATCGTTATTGACCGCGTGCACTAGGCTTCCACGCGATGGGGGTAGTGAGTTTGGCGATCTAAGCGCTATAGGGCTGATGCAGGCAGCTGGCCGGGGAACGCCTTTTCGCCTGACGAAGGCGCCACTTTGTCCAATCGCTCACCGTCGCGTAGTGCGGCTTGGGAACTGCCGATCGTAGAAGTTAGCTTAGTCGAAGCCAAGGTCGACATGGCCCGGGTAAACGCAACAAACCTGGAAAATCCCGATGTAATTGCAGACTGATTTCACACCAAAGTCATAGGCAGAAGCGTAGAATCTTCTGAAAATTCAAGAAAAATAGTCCAATGACTCAGCCGCGTGAATGGTCGGGCGCTTTAAGCGTTTGCAATCGCTGGATCGATGAGCAGCATCGGCAATTAATCGATCTCTGCAACAAGGCAGAGGTATGTGCTGCCCTCTCGTCACATGAGGCGCACAGGGAGTTTCATCACCTGCTGAATGATCTGGCTACCCTCGTCGGCAATCACTTTCGCGACGAAGAAACGCTACTTGCAATCCATGAAAGTCCGAATCTGGATGCCCACAAAGCTGCCCATGTGAGTTTTCTGGAAAGGCTTACCCAGCTGTTATATGACGGCGCAAGGGGGCTGATCGATAGCCGCACCCTTCATCGGCTGATTGCCGACTATCTGATCGAGCATATGCTGGAAATGGATATGCAGGAGAAGCACTACCTTCAGAAGAGGTAGCTTGGTCGGCCACACTATTCGCCAGGTCATGTTGATGTAGTTCCCTACACCGCATACGGCCTGTGCAGCCAGCCACGGACGACATCAACGTCGCGCTGGGGCAGGTAGGCGAAGCCGGCCAGTGCGTCTTCGACGACCGTCTGGGCAACCCAGTGCGGCACGGCTTTGGTGGTTAGCATATGAAAGTACCAGGCCATCGGATAGCCGCTTTCTCGGTCGAAATGGCTGAGTGCTTCGTTTAGCTTGAGGCCGCTGGTGTCGTTTGCAGTGTCGAACTCCGGTGCTTCGCCGGCCAGTGTGGCGATGGGCTGGGCGCGGAAGACCGGCTGGTGGTAGCGGTCGAGGTGTTCGCGGGTGGCGATGACCCAATGGTTGAAATAGGCGCTGGTATTGCTGGCGCTGCTCTTCGACCAGTCATCGATCATGCGGTGAATGGCGGCCGGCTCTGGCTTTTGCGCCAGCATGCGCTTGAGGAAGGCGCCGATATGCTGGATGCGGCAGAATTTGTAGAAGGGCAGGCCGACTGGCACCGGCTGCTCGGCACCGCCCCGCGGGTCGACCAGTTCTTCGAGGGTGGTGGGATCGTTGGCGAATAGCTGATGAACGCGCATCTCCTGCAGATCTTCGATTTCCAGTTGCAGGAAACCGTCGGTGCTGTCATCGGCCGAGGCAACGAGGTAATGCGTCTGGCCGACCAGGCGGGTGGCGTACAGCTTCTGGTCGATGAAGTCGTCGGTAAGCTTGGCGAGATCGCCATCGCGTTCGTCCAGGGCGTTTTCGAGCCAGCTTTCGAGACTGTCGGAAACCCGCTGACCGTGGCTATCGATAATGCCACCGAGCCGATACCAGCCGCCACGACTCATGGCATGCCGGAATTTCCAGTCGGGCAGGGCGCCGCCCAGCGCCTTGACGAGGGCGCCGGGGCCGCTGCTGACCTGCACCTTGGCACAGGTTTCGACGATGGCGGGGGCGAGCGATTTGCAGTATTCCGTCCAGGCCAGGGTTTCTTTCATCGTGCTTTCCTCGTTATCAGGCAGTGTTTAGTTCGGCGAGACGGGCCAGGGCGGCATCGCGGACTTCCGTTTCCGGGTCGTTGCTCAGCGGCGGCAGGGCGTCGAGCGGGGCGTTGCCGACGGCAGCCAGGCGGACCCACCATTCTTCGTCCTGGAGCAGGGCGACGGCGAGGCCGGGCAGGGCGCGCTCGGCGACAATGGCGCGGACTTCCGGTTCCGGGTCCTTGGCCAGCATGTGCAGGGCAAAGGGGGGCAGGCGGGAGGCGACGACCTTGCGGACTTCACGCTCGCTATCCTTGCTCAGCTTGGCGAGCTGGCCGTGCGGCAGGCGGCGGGCGATGGTGGCGCGGATCAGGTAGTCGGGATCGTTGATCAACTGGATCAATTGCGCTTCAGGCAGGCGAGCGGCCACCGAGAGGCGCACTTCGCGATCCGGGTCGTGGATCATCGAGATCAGTTGTTCGACCGGCAGGCGCATGGCGACGACGCGGCGGACGACCTCGTCGGTATCGGATTTCAGCGCAAAAATAAGGTCGACCGGCGCGTAGCGGGTGGCGATGGCCCGACGTTCCCAGAAAATGTCGCCCAGGTAATTGGCGGCCAGCTCGGGGTTGGCCCGCAGGAAGCGGTCGATCTGCCGACCGCTGTGGGCGCGGATGCAGGCGTCGCCCGGCTTGCAGCGGCGGCTGTTCAGGTAGTCCGGAAAATAGCTGCAGCCGGAACACAATCCCAGCCGGCCAATGCCGGCGTCGGCGAGCGTTTTTTCACTCGTCATCGACCTTGGCGGCGATAAGGATGCCGGTGGCGTTGGTCGCGTCGTTGGTCAAGGCCAGGCAATGGCCGCTGGCGCCGCTGATCAGGAAAAGGTCGTAGCCTTCGACGCTGAGCGCCGGCTGGTAACGGGGAGAAACGTCGTCCTCGCTGCATTCGGTGAAATGCAGGTCGGGGAAGCGCTGGCGTAGCGAGGCAGCGCGGGCATCGAGCATGGTGGCTTCGCCGACGCGAAAGAGTTGGGCCGGGGAGATCATACCGATTCCTCGCTTTCCAGTTCCTCTTCGAAACGGGCCAGCGAGGCGGCCGGTACGCCCATGATCTGGGCCAGCCACGGCGGCGGACTGGCCAGGCGGCCTTGCAGTTCGACCAGTACTTCACGGGCCTTGCCGCCTTCCGGTTTCTTGACCGGATGAACGCCGGCCCGCACTACCTTGGCCGCGGCCGGCCCGCCGATCGACTGCACATAGACGATCTGGCAGTCGTTGATCAGGGCCGAGCGGGCGGCGTTCTTGTCTTCGGCGGTGTCGGCCTCGACGGTGGTGCGTATGGCGATCAGCTTGATCTGTTCAGGGCTGACCTGATAGACGAGAAAGCGCTCGCAGGAACCGAAATGGCCATCGAGGGTTTCGCCACGATTGGCGGCGAAGGCGACGCGCAGCGAGCCGGGCATTTCGCCCTCGGTATAGCTGTCGACCGCCGGAAAATCATTATTCTCCACGCCCTGACCCCAGAGCAGGCGGACGGCTTCCTTGAGCGCATCGCCTTCGACGCCGACGTGGCAGCCTTGCTCGGCGAAGTCACCGGCCAGGATGACGCGCAGGTCTTCGACGGTCAGTGTGCCGAGCTTGACCTCGGTCAGCGGGGATTCGAGCTTTTCGACGAGCGCGCCGACCAGGGCTCGGACATCGAGACCATTCAGGGCGCGGGCGGCGAGGGCGATGCGCAGCGCTGCTTCGCGGGAGGCGATGGGGGTGTCGGACATGATGGGCTCCAGGGGAAAGTCTTCAGTGGAACGCCAGTTCAGTTTTTACACTGGCTTGGCGTTCGGCTCAAGACTTTGCTCAGGCCGGGCTGATGCAGCCGGACGGGCAAACGTCGACACACAACGGTGAGTCGTTGTGGCCGTCGCATTCGGTGCAAGTGCCGGCGTCGATCTTGAAGAAGATCTTGCCGGAGCTGATCGATTTGGTCGGACAGACCGGCTTGCAGTCGCCGCAGGCGGTGCACATGTCTGGGTCGATTTTCATTGCCATGATGCTCTCCTTTAAATCCGCTTTGCCGGCCGCTGTTGTCAAACAGGCGGCTGGCTGGGCGGGCAGGTTCAACGGGCTAGTCTTCGGCAGCGCCGAGGCGCTTGGCACGTAGGGAAACGGGCAGGCGGGGCGGCTTGGCAATCGGGTCGATGTAGTAAGTGCCACCGTTGTCCAGTTTCAGTTCGCCACCCCATTTGTCTGCGGTGTCGAATTCGATGGACTCGATGGACGCTTCCAGATCGCGCTTCGGGAGGTAAAACACCAGCCCGCCCTTGTCGCCTTGCTGGATCATGATGTTGGCCATGTAACGCTCCTGCATGACCGGCGGAGCCAGGGCTCCGCCGGTGGTCCGTTTAGCGAACCAGGTCGAAGTTGAAGTCGGTGGTGCCCATGCCGATCGTTTCCTTGTCGAGTTGCTCAAGGACAGCGTTGGTCAGCTGGGTCACTACGGACATCATCCCTTCGTAGCCCATAGTCGTGGCGCGGTGCATGTGGTGGCGGTCGAAGATCGGGAAGCCGAGGCGGATCAGCGGTACTTCGAACTCTTCACCCAGGTGGCGGGTGTCGCGCTGGATGTACTTGCCGTAGGAGTTGCCGATCAGGAAATCCGGCTTGTCCGTGAAGCACAGGCTGCGCATGTGCCACAGGTCGTTGCCGGCATAGACCTTGCCATTGACACCGAACGGGCTGGAGGCGAGGAGCTTGTCCATGGTCTTGGCCCAACGCTTGTTGCCGTTGTGGGCCAGGATGTGGGTCGGCTCGGCACCGACTTCGAGCAGGATCTTGACGACGCCCATCACGAAGTCCGGGTCACCATACACGGCAAACTTCTTGCCGTGCAGCCAGGCGTGGCTGTCGGAGACGAGGTCCATGCAGCGGCCGCGTTCCAGTTCCAGCGAGGCCGGGATCGGCTTGCCGGTGATCTCGGAGACCTTCATCAGGAACTCGTCGGTCCATTCTACGCCCATCGGGATGTTGAGCTTGGGGATGTCCTGGTTCCAGGTGGCTTCGACGAATTTCTTCGTCTTTTCCAGCTGGGTGGGCTGCAGCAGGATGGTGGTGTAGGCGTTCGGCGCATCCTTGACCTCGTCCATCGTCGTGCCGCCGGAGTACATGCGGAATTCGCCGTCGGCCGGGGTGTCGAAGACTTCGGAAGGATCGGACAGGTAGGTGAAATCGACATCCATTTCACCGAGCATGCGCTTGATGACACGGTAGTTGCCGAGGTAGGTCTCGAAGCCCGGCACGATGTTGATCTTGCCATTCGAACCGACCTTCTTGCCGTCCATGAAGTTCAGCGTGAAGGAACGGATGATGCCTTCGAGCATGTTGTCCCAGCCGGTAGTGTGCGAACCGACGAAGGACGGGGTGTGGGCGAAGGGGACCGGGTAATCCTGGGGGATGTGGCCGTCCTTCTTGGAGTTGTTGATGAAGGCATTCAGGTCGTCACCGATGACTTCGGCCATGCAGGTGGTCGAGACAGCGATCATGTCCGGCTTGTAGATGGCCTTGGCGTTGGCCAGACCGTCGTGCATGTTCTTCTGCCCGCCGAACACGGCGGCATCTTCCGTCATCGAGTCGGAAACGCAGGAGCACGGTTCCTTGAAGTGACGGTTGAAGTAGGTGCGGAAGTAGGCGACACAACCTTGCGAGCCATGCACGTAGGGCAGGGTCTTGTGGAAGCCGGAGGCGCAGAGGACGGCGCCGAGCGGCTGGCAGGCCTTGGCCGGATCGACGGTCAGGGCTTCGCGC
>JAGTRV010000319.1 GCA_018262245.1 Pseudomonadota bacterium
GCAGATGCGGCACGGCGGCCAAATATCGTCGTCATCCTCGGCGACGACATGGGCTTTTCTGACATCGGTGCCTTCGGCAGCGAAATCCGGACGCCCAATCTGGATGCGCTGGCCAAGGACGGTGTGCGCTTCACCAATTTTTATACCCACGCCAGCAGTTCGCCGACGCGGGCGACCTTGCTGAGCGGTGTCGACACCCACGTCAGCGGCCTCGGTAACATGGATGAGTGGACGGCGCCCAACCAGAAGGGGGTGCCCGGCTACGAAGGCTACCTGAATGATCGCGTCGCCACGTTGCCATCGCTGCTCAAGGATTCCGGTTATCACACCTACATGGTCGGCAAGTGGCACCTCGGCAAGAACCCGAACCAGATACCCGCCGCGCGCGGCTTCGAACGCGACTTCTCCCTGCTCGACGGGGCAGGCAGCTACTGGGACATGACCAATTTCACCGGGGCGTCACCGCAGTCTGTCTTTACCGAAGATGGCCGTTACCTGAACAAGCTGCCCGACGACTATTACGCGACGAAAACCTATACTGACAAGCTGATCAACTTCATCGACGCCAACCGCGGTGACGGCAAACCCTTCTTTGCCTATGTCGCTCACCAGGCGCCACATGACCCCTACCATCTGCCACGTGAATGGCGTAACAGCCACATCGGCGAGTACGACAAGGGCTGGGATGCCGTGCGCCAGGAGCGCCTGAAGCGGCAGATCGATCTCGGCATCATCCCCGCTGGCACCCAGCTGGCCGAGCGCATGTGGTTCCTGCCCGACCCCATCGTGCTGGCCCCGGCATCACGCGCCTTCCTCGGCAAGAAGCAGGAACTGTACGCCGGCATGATGGAAAATCTCGATCACCATATCGGTCGGCTGGTCGATCACCTCAAGGAAATCGGCGAGTACGAGAACACGATTTTCGTGGTGTTCGGCGACAACGGCGCCGAAGGCACCGACCTCTTCGCACAGATTGCCGGCAAGCCCGGGACGCGCGATTTCCTCTATGCCTCGATCAAGTGGTCGCAGACCCATCCCAATGCCTGGGGCGACCCCGGTTCCTACGTCGGCTACGGCCCGATGTGGGCGCAGGTCTCAATGACGCCTTTCAGCCAGTACAAGGGATGGGTGGCCGAAGGCGGAGTCCGCAATGCCCTGATCGTCAGCGGCCCCGCCGTCAAGCGACCCAAGGGCAGCATCAATCATGGGGTGATGCATGTCGCCGATTTCATGCCGACATTGCTCGATGTAGCAGGTTCTTCATATCCCAAGACCTATCAGGGACACGAGTTGCCAGCACTGATCGGCAAGTCGTGGAACAAGATGCTTGCCGGCGAGGCCGATTCGCCGCGCACCGAGAAGGACTACATCGCCTGGGAAATCTTCGGCAACCGGGCACTGCGCCAGGGCGACTGGAAGATCCGCTGGCAGCACAAGCCGTTCGGCAAGGGCGACTGGGAGCTGTTCAATCTGGCGTCCGATCCGGCCGAGCGTGTCGATCTGGCCGGCCAGCAGCCCGAAAGGCTCAAGACATTGCTCGCCTCGTGGGATGGCTATGTCAAGGCCAACAACGTCATCATCCCGGCACGTTCCCCCTTCGAGACCCTGGAGGATGCGCTGCCGCCGAGAACGCCGGACGACGCTGGCTTCCCGCCGCTGATCTACAAGCGCCAGTTCGTGCCGCCGAAGGATATGGTGGCGGAGCCAAAGCCTTGAGCATCGCCAGGCTGAATACCAGTCATGCAGTACCGAGCATTTATGAATAACGAGGGAGGGCTTATGAAACAGATTTCGCGACTGCGCCTGGCGGCTGCCACGCTGGCGGTGATGGGGTGTTTTGCTGCAACGGAAGCCATGGCGCAGGTGCCCGGCCGCTTCTACCTGAAGAGTCTGGATGGCGCCAACGGCATTCCGGTCATCGTCAATTCGATGAGCGGCAACACCAACCCCTTCGACATGTCGCATAACGTTACGGCCGGCGCCAGCTTCGATGCGACCATGGCCATGGTTGGCTACGCCCACACCTTCGCACTCTTCGACCGATCGGCCATGGCCGCCGTGATTCTGCCCATGGGCCGGATTTCCGGGGATGTCAAAGTTGGCAATAATTGGGTCAACCAGCAGACGAGCGGCTTTGGCGACCCCATGCTTGAGTTCGATATCAATCTCATCGGCCCGCGCTCGCAAAAGAACATTCCCGATGCCATGCGCTACGAGCCGGGTTTCTCGCTCGACCTGCTGGCCGATCTCGCCTTGCCGATCGGTGAATACGACAACACGAAACAGCTCAATATCGGCCAGAACCGCTGGTATGGCCGCATTGGCATGCCGGTGACGGTACAGCTCGGCCCCTGGATTCCCGGCCAGCGGACGACGCTGGAGTTCCTGCCGGCAGTCTGGCTGTTTGGCGACAACACCGACTACGTCGGGACGACAATGAAAACCGACCCGATGTACCAGTTGGATGCCCACCTGACGCGCGACTTCACCGAGCACGCCTGGGGTTCGCTCGACGCGTCGTGGTACAGCGGTGGCCAGGCCACGATCAACGGCGTCAAGGGCAGCAAGCTCAACAACCTGGGGGTCGGCCTGACCCTGGGCTACACGGTCAATGACAACCTCAATCTCACGGTCGGCTACAAATCGACGGTCAACGACAACGCCGCCGGCGACCTGAGCATGGATAGCTTCATGGTCACCCTGGTTTACGGCTGGCACCCGCTGATCGAAGGCTCGAAGCGACTGAAGGGTGAGAAGTAGGCTTTGCAAAACAATCCGGCTTGATCAAGGGGAGGGGAGATTTAATCCCGTTCTGTCAATTCGGCGCAGCCCGGAATCCGGAGGATCGGGGTAGGAACCGGGCTCCGGATAGCCCCCGGACAAGTTGGAGATAAAGCTCGAAAACCTCTCTGGCAGAAGGATAAAGAGAGGTTGAAGGGAGGATTCTTCTTCATTTGCGGAATTTTGATAGAGCCTCCCTCCCCCTCGCCCCGAGAATGCCATCCGGCTTGGCTGATAAATTGAGCAAGAGGTGAGAAGCATGAAAATGGAACAAGTCAGCGCCAATTGCTTCGCAGTGCTGAACGAGAAAAATCTCGTCTGTGATGCCAATTCCGGACTCATCAACCTGGGCGGTGG
>JAGTRV010000140.1 GCA_018262245.1 Pseudomonadota bacterium
GCGCGAGATGCACGCACCTTCGGAATACGAACCGCTACTCAAGACTTTTTTCACCGTTTCCTACGTACTGCTGGCCGCCTTCGTCGGTGCCTTTGCCGACTCCATGCCCAAGTGGCGGGTCATGTTCATCAGCAATACGATCAAGATCGTCGGCTGCAGCATGATGTTCTTTGGCGCACACCCGCTGGCTGCCTATGCCGTCGTCGGTCTGGGGGCAGCAGCCTACTCGCCGGCCAAGTACGGTATCCTGACCGAATACCTGCCGCATCGCCTGCTCGTTGTGGCCAATGGCTGGATCGAGGGGCTAACCGTCGGCGCGATCATTCTCGGCGTCGTTATCGGCGGCACATTGATCCGCCCTGAAGTGGCCCAGCATCTGCTGTCTTTCGATTTTCCTTTGTTCGATACGGGGGTCGACACAGTCGGCGAAATGGCTCTTTCCATCGTTGCCGTGCTCTATGTGCTTGCCGCCATCTTCAACCTGTACGTCCCGGATACCGGGGTTGACCACAAGCAGCTGAAGAAAAACCCGATATTCCTGATCCACGAGTTCAATCACTGCCTGGCCCTGCTATGGCGCGACAAACTCGGTCAAATCTCACTGGCGGTCACCACGCTGTTCTGGGGCGCCGGCGCGACGCTGCAATTCATCGTCATCAAGTGGGCCGAAGTGGCTCTTGGTCTCGGTCTCTCCAAGGCATCAATGCTGCAGGGTGTCGTTGCGGTCGGCGTCGCAGCCGGGGCAATCATCGCTGCCAAGTTCATCACACTGCGCAAATCGGTTCGCGTCATTCCGCTCGGCATCGCCATGGGCCTGATCGTGCTGGTCATGAACTTCGTCGGCAGCTTGTGGCTGGCCGTACCGCTGCTCATCATCATTGGCGGCTTGTCCGGCTTCTTTGTCGTGCCGATGAATGCGCTGCTCCAGCATCGCGGCCACATCCTGATGGGTGCCGGCCACTCGATTGCGGTTCAGAACTTCAACGAAAACATCTCCATCCTGATCATGACTGGGCTCTATTACCTGATGATCAAGATGGATCTGTCGATCTACTGGGTTGTCACGATGTTTGGGCTGTTCGTCAGCGGCCTGATGTACATGATCCGCCAGCGCCACTTTGCCAATCAGGCAGCACAGGACGACGTCCAGCACCTGGACGATTCAGCACACCACTAAGGCCTAGAACGGCAGCTCAGGCGCCATCTGCTCGCGCAGCGTTCGACGAGCGAACAGCAGGTCTTCCCAGGCCTTCGCCTTGTCTGGCAAGTTACGCAACAAATACGCCGGGTGATAGGTCACCACGACTGGAATCCCAGCCAATTCAAAGCGTTTGCCACGTAACGAGGCCAGCGATTTATCGTCGTGGAGCACTGCGTGAACCGCCGCCTTGCCCAGCAGCACAATGACCTTGGGCTTGAGCAAGGCAATCTGCCGTTCCAGATAGGGCCAGCAGGCGGCTATTTCGGCCGCCTCTGGCGTGCGGTTACCGGGTGGCCGGCACTTTACCGCGTTGGCGATATAAACCCGGTTGCCACGCGCAATGTCGAGCGAAGCCAGCATGTTGTCGAGCAGCTTGCCGGCTTGGCCAACAAAGGGTTCACCCTTGACATCCTCTTCGGCCCCCGGGCCTTCTCCGATGAACAGCCATTCAGGATTGGTATCGCCAACGCCCAGCACGGCCTGCTTGCGCTGTTCGCACAAGGAACAAGCGCGGCACTCGGCAACCTGTCGCGCCAGGGCTGGCCAATCCAGCGTATCGACGGCTGCCGCCGTCGAACGAGGCGGTGGTGTCTGTGCTGGAACGGGAGCCGAGGGCACTTCGGCGACCTGAGGCGGGGTCACTGCCTCGGCCTCCATCTGCGGGCTGGATTCAATCGCCGAAGCTGGCGGTGCGACATCGCGCAGCACCCAGATCGGGGAAATACCCATCTCGGCCAGCATCTGCTCGCGACTTAAACTCATGCCAGTTCCTTGTCAAAAATCAGGCCATCCTCGCGCCCGAGCACTGCCGGATAATAGCCCTTGCGGGTGCCAATCTGACGGAATCCGAAGTGACGATAGAGTTCAACCGCCCGTTCGTTGGTGGGCCGAACCTCGAGAAACAGTTTGGCTGCTCCGCCCAGCCTGGCGCATTCCATCGCATGCCGCAGCATCCGGGCACCATAGCCCTGCCCCTGATAACGCTTGCAAACGCCGATATTGAGCAGATGCGCCTCGTCGATCACCGACATCACCACCGAAAATCCAACAAGATCACCACCCAGGCGCAATACCCAGACACTATGGCCAGCATTCAGCGAGTCTTCAAAATTGCCGCGCGACCACGGAAAAATCTGCAAGCTCGCCTCAAGCGCGGCTACCGCGTCGAGATCACGCTCGTTCATTGGGAAAAATTCGGCGGCAATCTTCAAATCGCTCACGCCCGCCCGCCTTCACTGAGTCGCTCAGCCACCGTCTTGGCGACCTTGTCGCGCACATAAAGTGGTGCCGCCAGCGCAGCATCAATCCCTTCACCCCGCATTGCCCGTGGCACCGCCAATTGCGCCACGACAGCCGCAGTCGGCGCGGTCACAGGCTGAGTAGCGACGTCAGCAGCGCTCAAACCTTCCGCCAGAGCGGGATAGGCAGCAATCGCATTGCCACAGGCGATCCATCCGGATTCAGTCGGCAAGCTCACATCGCCCGGTGCCGAAACACGAATCTCGCCATCCAGCACATAGCCATCCGCAGTCAACCGGTAGCGGCCCGAATAGACCTCGCCCATGCGTGCATCGAGCAAAGCCAGCACACGTTCCGCGCCAGCCATGGCGGCCATCGTTTCCAGGCTGGTTACCGGAATCAACGGCACATTAGCGGCAACCGCCAAGCCCTGTGCCGCTCCGCAGGCGATGCGCAAGCCGGTAAAGGCGCCGGGGCCGACGCCGAAGGCAATAGCATCGAGTTGCGCGACCTTCACACCGGCTTCAAGCAACAATTCGCGGACCAGCGGCAGCAGTGTTTCGGAATGTGACCTGCCGCGTGGGCAAACGCGTTCGGAGACCACGCCATCACGCCACAAGGCGCAGGAACCGAGATCGGTGGAGGTTTCGAGAGCAAGGATCAACATGGGCCAGCATTTTACCGGAGCTGCGACCCGGTCGGGATTCAATCTCGACGTCGCCCACGCCCTTCGCGCTGATCCGGCCAGCTGCGCTGCTCGCGCATTTCGTCGCGCAGGCGACGACGATCCTCCGGCGGCACATCGCGCCAACGCGGCGGAGCCCCCTCTTCGCGGCGGATTTCCCTTTCCTGCTGCCAGTGTTCGCGCATTTGCTGACGCATTTGGCGCCGCTCGTCCGGCGGCAGGTCGCGCCAATAGCCCTGAGCCCATGCGTTACCCACCGAGCCAAGCAGGCTCAGCAGCAACAGGGAAAGGGCAAGACGAGGTTTCATGGTGGCGAATACACACTGGATTCAGATGTGATCATTGTCCATCGCTCAGCGACAGGCAAGCGGCTCGAAATGTAAGAATATGTTTCCCGGCCGGCCTCCGACAATCCTTGTTACCATTTGCCGCGATTCATTCACTGTGTGCCTTTATCCTTGCCAGCATGAGCGAACAACACCAACACCACCATATTCTTGTCGTCGATGACGATGCCCGGCTGCGCGACCTGCTGGTTCGCTACCTGGGCGAACAGGGCTTCGAGGTCAAGGCCGCTGCCGATGGCCAGCAGATGGACAAGCTGCGCAGCCGCGAACACTACCACCTGATCGTGCTCGACCTGATGATGCCGGGCGAAGATGGCCTGACCATCTGCCGCCGCCTGCGCGGCCAGGGTGACCAGACACCGATCATCATGCTGACGGCCAAGGGCGATGAAGTGGATCGCATCGTTGGCCTCGAAATGGGGGCCGACGATTACCTGCCCAAGCCCTTCAACCCGCGCGAACTGCTCGCTCGTATCCACGCCGTGTTGCGCCGCCAAGGCAGCAAACCGCCGGGTGCTCCGGAAGATGAACCGGAAACGATCACCTTCAGCAACATCGAAGTCGATCTCGCAGCCCGCACGCTGAAGCGTGGAGAGGAGTTGCAAGCGCTGACCACCGGTGAATTTGCCGTGCTGAAAGTGCTGCTCCAGCACCCGCGCCAGCCGCTTTCCCGCGACAAGCTGATGTCGCTGGCCCGCGGCCGGGAACAGGGACCATTCGACCGCGCCATCGACGTCCAGGTATCCCGCCTGCGCAAGCTGATCGAAACTGATCCGGCCCAACCGCGCTACCTGCAGACCGTCTGGGGCTTCGGCTACGTCTTCGTGCCGGACGGCGCCTCCCGGGACTGATGCCAATGCCGCGCACGCTGCTGGCGCGCACCTTCCTGCTGTTGGCCCTGCTGGTGCTGCTGACCACGGCGGCCTGGCTGAGCCTGTTCCGCTATATCGACGCCGAGCCACGCGCCCGGGAAACCGCCCAGTTGGCGGCTTCGGCCGTCAATCTGATCCGCGCCTCACTGTTTGCCGCCGCACCGGAAAAACGCCTGGGTCTGTTTACCGAGTTTTCAACCCGCGAGGGCATCCGTCTGCTACCGGCCGAACCTGAAGACGAGATCGAGGCGATGCCCGATTCACGCTTTTTTCGGCTGTTGCAGCGCGAACTGATTTCTCGACTGGGCGACCACACCCGTGTCGCGGCCAGTGTTGATGGCATTCCCGGATTCTGGGTCAGCTTCCGGCTCGACGATGCTGACGAAGAAGAGTATTGGCTGGTCCTGCCTCGTGATCGTACCGCCCGAAGTATCGCCAGCCATTGGCTGGCCTGGGGGCTGCTCGCCATCGCCCTGGCCATGGCAGTCGCGTGGCTGATCGCCTCGCGCATCAGCCGACCACTGAAAGCGATGGCCAAGTCGGCTGAAACCCTTGGCCGCGGCCAGATACCGGACCCTTTGCCGGAAGATGGCACCGAAGAACTCAGCCGGCTGGCGACTGCATTCAATACCATGGCCGCCGATCTTCAACGCCATGAAAAAGACCGTTCCGAAGTGCTGGCCGGTATCTCCCACGATCTACGCACGCCGCTGACCCGCCTGCGCCTGGAAGCCGAAATGAGCGTTGCCGATGATGGAGCCCGGCAAGCGGTCGTGACCGACATCGAGCAGATGGAGGCAGTCATTTCCCAGTTCATGGACTACGCTCGCGCCGAATCTGGTGAGCCCCCCACCCTGACCGACCTGTCAGCCCTGCTTGCAAGCCTTGCCGAACGCCAGGCCTATATCGGCCGGCAGATCGTCACCGACATCCAGGCATTGCCGGAAGCGATGCTCCGCCCGAAAGCAGTCACCCGTGCCATCAACAATCTGCTGGATAACGCGGCAAAATATGGCGGCGGAGATATCACCTTGAAAGCAGCCACGATCGATGGCGAAATTCAAATAGACGTTGGTGATCATGGACCGGGTGTTCCGCCTGATGACATCGAACGACTGAAGCGCCCGTTTACTCGCCTGGAAGCTGCCAGAACCAATGCCACAGGAACCGGCCTGGGACTGGCCATTGTCGAGCGCATCGCCCGCCTGCACGATGGCCGTTTTGACCTGTTACCCAATCCGGGGGGCGGGCTGCTGGCCCGCCTGTCGCTACCGATCAGGCGATAAAGGCCTGACAGGTTTCGTCCATTTCCTTCATCACCTGCGGCAGAATACGGGCGATCTTTTCGCTGTCCATCCCCAGGCGCTGCCAAGCAGTCTGATCCACCGGCATCACCATTTCGCTGTCGGTTTTCGCCAAGCCCAAAGCATGGGCGACGCCGTCGGCAAGATGCGTCAGATCCGCCAGCGAGTCGGCCGTCGCCGCAGACGGTGCATGATGTTCAGCGACGGCCGAACGCAACGAAGCGGGAAAACGCCACGTGTCTGCCAGCAAGCCGCCGACCACGGCATGGTCCAGGCCGATGATGTCGCGCTCGGCCTCGACCAGCGTGCAATCATGTTGTGCTCGATAGGCCAGCACCTTGGCATACTGCTCGGGGAAGCAAGTGGCCAGCACCAGTTCGCCAATATCGTGCAGGATGCCTCCGGTAAAGGCCAACTCCGGATTTCGACCAGTCGCCTGAGCCAATGCGCGGGCAGCCAGACCAACGCCAACGCTATGCCGGACATAGGCATGAGGATCGAAACCCGGGCAATGCTCTGGACGAAAAACACCGCTCACGCCCACCGCCAGTACCATGCTGCGTACGGCACGAAAGCCGAGGACAACCACTGCTTCATTGATTGTCGATATTCGACTTTGCAATCCGTAAAACGAGGAATTGGCCACCCGGAGCAGGCGCGCTGTCAATGCTTGATCATGGGATATCTGCTGGGCCAGCAGAGCAATATCGACGTCCTCATTGCCAAATGACGCCAGCAACTCGGCGACAACCGTCGGCAGCGCTGGAAGCTGCATCAGCCGGGTAACGATCTGCTCGACCTGAAGCGCACTCATGCCTGCTGTTCCTGCGAAAAATCAGAGATCGCCCTATACAGCGATTTCGTTCCCGCACCATCCCCGGCTTTGCGAAAGCGGAGGGCTAGCGCTTCTTCTATTTTTTCCCGACGCGCCAAGGCTATTGCCGGATCTTCTACACATTCCCGCTCGATGGACAACTCAAGGATATTTCGGCGAACCAGGCCGTGCAGCATGCTCTCGGTCAACTCCGTGGCAGCGGGCACCAGCACACGTCCGGCATCATCCATCAACGCATCTGCCAGACACATCCCCGGCAAAACATCGCTGATGGGCAAGGTTTCCTTGATTTTCATTGTTCAAGCGCCTCCAGCAACAGGAGACGTCCAACCCTGGATTCTTCGAGACTGAGCTGACGCCAGCGACAGCGGTAAAAGTTACCGTTGATACTCAGTGTTTCGTTGTCGCTCAGCGATGCCACCTCTGGCAGCACACGTTCGAGCTCGGCACCGAGAAACAGGCCGCGAGATGCAAATGCCTGAAGCGCGGCATCATTGGCCAGCACGATCTGGCTGTTTTCATCGATCCCGATGACCGATAGCGGCAATTCGGCAAGCACCTCCTGCAAAATGCGGTAGCCCTGACGCTCCTGAACCTGCAGCACCTGATTTTCTTCGAGCAGGCGACGGCGATCTTCCTCGATACTCACCAATTGCCGTTCGACCACCTCGACTTCATGCGACAGGCGGCTGTATTCATCCGAAATATGTCGCCGGCTCAACGATTCCTCGACGACCAATTGGAAAGCATCGGCCTCGACCGGCAGATGAATGACCCGATGGACCAGCCCTGAACTGCTCAGGTCGGCCACTGCCTTGCGATTCCACTGGCGGCTGTCGGCCAGCAGCATGCGCTCGCAGCGTGGCTGCATTCCAGCCGCCTGCCGGATCAGTTCCTCTGCATTGAAACCCCTGCGAGGAGCACCGCAGACCAGCACATCAACCAGATTACCGGAAAGCCACTGCAACGCCCCCGGCATGTCCGGCGCAGTACAAATCTGGTGTCCGGCCCGGAGCAGCGTTGAAATAACTTGTTCAAAGCCATCGACAGCGACGAACAAGGCCATAGGCTTGCGAGTGCCGGAACGCAACAAATTGTCAGGCAGGCGCCGGTCAGAGACCAACAACTCGGTCATTCCTGATGCTGGCATAGGCCGCGAGAAGAAATAGCCCTGAATGACGTCGCACTGATGTGAAATGAGCAACGCCAGTTGCTCGGGCGTTTCGACACCTTCGGCCACAACCTTGAGCTTCAGGTGGTGAGCCATGGTAATCACGGCCCGGGTGATCGAAGCGTCATCCGAATCGGCAGCGATATCCTGCACGAAGGAGCGATCGACCTTGATTGCATCGAGCGGGAAGCGTTTCAGGTAAGCCAGGCTCGAATAGCCCGTACCAAAATCATCAAGCGAAATGGTGACGCCCATTTTTTTCAGGGCCGATAACGTTTGGATCGCCATGTCGGCGTTATCCATCAGCATGCTCTCGGTAATTTCAAGATCGAGGCAGGCGGCATTGAGTCCCGTTTTCTCCAGGGTTGCCGCAACGTCCGTCAGCAATGTCTCAGCCTGTAGCTGCCGGGCCGAAAGGTTCACCGAGACGCTGGGGATATTCAACCCGGCGGCTTGCCATTCGACAGCCTGCCGACAGGCCTCCTCAAGGACCCAGCGACCAACCTGAACGATCAGTCCGGTTTCCTCAAGCAAGGGAATGAACTGATCAGGCGACACGATCCCCCGCTCTGGATGCTGCCAGCGAAGCAAGGCCTCGACACCGGTAATCCGGCCGTCAGCGCAACTGGCCTTGGGCTGGTAATACAGCACAAACTCATTGCGCAAGGTGGCGTGACGCAAGTCGATTTCCAGGAGCATCCGGTCCCGGGCGCCTTCATGCATGCCAGGAAAATAGTATTGGTAGCTGTTGCGTCCCAAGTTCTTGGCGTGACGCCCGGCAATCCCGGCATTGGTTACCAGTTCGTG
>JAGTRV010000320.1 GCA_018262245.1 Pseudomonadota bacterium
CAGCGCATCGTGCGGCTCGATCTGGATGGTGTAGGGATTGAAGGTCAGGCCGAGCGATTCGACGAAGCGCTTGGCGAAGCCTTCCCAGTCGTAGCCGGGATAGGCGGCGAGGTGGGCATTGTAGTTGCCGACAGCACCGTTGATCTTGCCGAGCAGTTCGACCGCGGCGATGCGGGCACGGGCGCGTTGCAGGCGGTAAGCCGTGTTGGCCATTTCCTTGCCCATCGTCGACGGCGTCGCCGGCTGGCCGTGGGTGCGGCTCATCATCGGCACTTCGGCGTGGGCGTGCGCCATTTCGGTCAGCTTGGCGATGACCTTGTCGAGCATCGGCAGCATGGCCTGCTCGCGGGCGCCCTGGCACATCAAGGCGTGCGACAGATTGTTGATGTCCTCGGAGGTGCAGGCGAAGTGGATGAATTCACTGACCTTGACGACCTCGACATTGCTCTTGGTCTTGTCCTTGATCCAGTACTCGAGTGCCTTGACGTCGTGGTTGGTCGTCGCTTCGATGGCCTTCACCTCGGCAGCCTCGGTCGGGCCAAAGTTGGCGACCAGCGCATCGAGTTCGGCCACGGTAGCGGGCGAGAAGGCAGCGATCTCGGCGAAATGCGACTCGGCGGACAAAGCCTTCAGCCATTCGATCTCCACTTTCAGGCGGGCGCGGATCAGGCCAAATTCGGAAAAATGCTCGCGCAGGGCGTCAACCTTGCCGGCATAGCGGCCGTCGAGCGGGGAAAGGGCAGTCAAGGGATTGAAGGTCATAAGATCATCCTTTTCGGTAAGCCGGTGATTTTACCCGTCCGACGAAGCGCTGCCCATACGCTATAATCGAACTCCCCAAATCAGAGCGCTCGCGATGAAGCTTATCGGCTCCCATACCAGCCCCTACACACGCAAAGTGCGTATCGTGCTGGCCGAAAAGAAAATTGATTACGAATTCGTCATCGACTCCCCGTGGCTGGCCGACAGCTCGGTGCCGGACATCAACCCGCTGGGCAAGATTCCCGTCCTGGTACTGGATGACGACACCCCGCTCTTCGACTCCCGCGTCATTGTCGAGTACATCGACAATGTCACGCCGAACAACAAGCTGTTCCCGGCACCGAATCGTGAGCGGATCGAGGTCAAGCGCTGGGAAGCACTGGCCGATGGTCTATGCGATGCCGCCGTCGCCGCCCTCCTTGAAGGCAAGCGCCCGGCGAAGGAGCAGAGCGCCAGCTGGATCGAGCGCCAACGCGACAAGGTGGCTCGCAGCCTTGAATTCATGTCAAAGGAACTGGCGGACAAGACCTTCTGCATGGGTACCCATATTTCCATGGCCGACCTCGCTGTCGGCACCGCCCTTGGCTACCTGTCCTTCCGCTTCCCGGACATCGAATGGCATGCGGCTCACCCGAATCTGGCCAAGCTGTACGACAAGCTGATGCAGCGTCCGGCCTTTGCAGAAACAATTCCGCACGACTAAACCGGGGTTCAGGCAATCAGAGGGCGCCACTGGCGCCCTCTTCATTTCACCGAAATGAACCTAAGCCAACTTGGGCGGTCTTCCTCTTAATCCCATCCAATCAAGAGGATATCCGGCATGATCATCCCGGCCGACGACGCCACACCGATCGACACAATCGCTCACGCACTGACGGTGGCGCTCGGCGCGCGAGACCACTACACCCGCATCCATTGCGATCGCGTCGTCAACCTCTCGGCTGAACTCGGCCAGCACATCGGCCTGAACAGCGAGGAACTGGAAAGGCTTTCCCTTGGCGCGCGCTTCCATGACCTCGGCAAGATTGGCATTCCCGACATCGTGCTGCGCAAACCGGAGCCCTTCGAGGCGCACGAATGGGAATGCATGAAGCAGCACGTGCTGATCGGCGAGCAGATCGTTCTCGCCATCAACGGCGGGCGGGCCAGCCGCATCGCCCGCACGGTGCGCCACCACCATGAGCACTTCGATGGCTCAGGCTATCCGGATGGCTTGACGGGAAGCCAGATACCCCTGGATGCCCGGATTATCTCGGTGGTCGATAGCTACGATGCGATGATCGCCCGGCGCCCCTACCAAAATGCCCGCGACCATCAGGCGGTAATGGACATTCTGATCAGTGAATCAGGCACCAAGCACGACCCTGATCTGGTCCATGCCTTTGGTGCCGTCATCGAAAAATCGGCGAGTCGTGCCAGCGAAGACTGAGTGGCTCAGCGAATAACACCGCCGCCGAGACAGACCCGGCTTTCATAGAGCACGACCGACTGCCCCGGCGTCAGCGCCCACTGCGGCTCGGCAAAGCGGATTTCGCAGCTTTCGGCATCGACGCGTTCGACTTCGCACGGCTGATCCGAGGTCCGGTAACGCGGCTTGGCGGTATAGACCCAGTGTGTATGCGGTTCATTGCCTGAGATCCAGCTCAGTTGCTCGGCCACCAGATCGCCCTTCAACAAGGCTGGGTGATCGTGGCCCTGAACGACATAGAGCACGTTCTTTTCCATATCCTTGCCGGCCACGAACCAGGCGTCGTGATCGCCGCCACCCGGATGCCCCTTTTCCTTGATGCCACCGATGTGCAGCCCCTTGCGCTGACCCATCGTGTGAAACATCAGGCCATCGTGTTCGCCCATCACCTTGCCGTCATCCAGACGACGGATTTCGCCTTTCTTGGGCGGCAGGTAGCGCGACAGAAAATCCTTGAACGGCCGCTCACCGATGAAGCAGATACCGGTCGAATCCTTCTTGGCCGCCACATGCAGGCCTTCCGCCTCGGCGATCTTGCGCACGTCGCGTTTATAAATATCGGCCAGCGGGAACAGCGTCTTCGACAACTGCGCCTGATTCAGGCGATACAGGAAATAGCTCTGGTCCTTGGTTCCATCCTCGGCCTTCAGCAACTGGAATTTTCCATCGAATTCGCGGACGCCGGCGTAGTGGCCGGTGGCGATTTTCTCGGCCCCCAGCTGCATGGCATGATCAAGAAACGCCTTGAACTTGATTTCCGAATTGCACAGGATGTCCGGATTCGGCGTGCGGCCGGCCTGGTATTCGCGCAGGAATTCGGCGAAGACGCGCTCGCGGTATTCGGCGGCGAAATTGACCACCTCGACGTCGATGCCGATGCGGTCGGCGACGCTCATCACAT
>JAGTRV010000141.1 GCA_018262245.1 Pseudomonadota bacterium
GGATTGCCTTGTGGGATGTGATTGCAACCTGTGAGCGCTACGGTAGTCTGGATTCCGATATTGTTCGCGGCTCGGTTTACGTCAATGACTTTCCGGCTTTTTTTGCGGCCCATCCCGGTATTGAAAGCGTGTATTTCAATGGTGCTACGGCCGAGGCCAGTTTTCGCCGTCATGTGCTGCCTGGGCTGGACGGCAAGGAATTGCGCCTGCTCCGACTGCCATCCACCAGCCCGGCCCATGCGGCACGCAGCTACCTTGAAAAACTGGCGGCCTGGTCGGCAATTACGAAGCAGACCCCGGGCGTCGGCAGCGTATAATCGCCGTTTTGGATTTTTCTGCCGCAAATCAATGGCCCAAGACGTCAAAACCCAGCTGACCGCCCTGTTGCAACAGGCACTGGCCAGCGTTGCACCTGCTGCAACCGATACCCCCATTCACCTCGAGCGCCCGCGCGATCCGACGCATGGCGACTTCGCGACCAACCTGGCCATGCAACTGGCCAAGGCGCTGAAGAAGAACCCGCGCGAAATCGCCAATCAGCTGCTGGCTGAGTTACCTCCCTCCAGGCTGGTGACCAAGGCTGAAGTGGCCGGGGCGGGCTTCATCAATTTCACGCTCGATGCCGGCTTCAAGACCGATGTTGTCAAGGCCGTGCTGGCCGAAGGCGATAATTTTGGCCGCTCGAACCAGGGTGGCTGGCAGAAAGTGCAAGTCGAATTCGTGTCGGCCAACCCGACCGGCCCGCTGCACGTCGGACATGGTCGCGGTGCTGCTTACGGCGCTTCGCTGTCCAGTCTGCTGACTTTCGCCGGCTGGGACGTGACCCGCGAGTATTACGTCAATGATGCCGGTCGCCAGATGGACATCCTCGGTCTGTCGACCTGGTTGCGCTACCTCGAACAGCACGGCGTCGATGTGCCCTTCCTGCCCAATGCCTATCAGGGCGACTATGTACGCGACATGGCCAAGCAGATGACGGTGGCGCATGGCGAAAAATTCGTTCGTCCGGCCGCCGACGTGCTGGCCGGGACGCCTGGCCTGCCTGAGGCCGAGCGTGCCGACGATGAAGCCAAGCGCCAGCGCGACCTGCATCTCGACGCCTTGATCGCCAATGCCAAGGTATTGCTTGGCCCGGACTGGACCTATGTGCATCAGCATGCCTTGTCCGAGCAATTGGCGGATGGCCGCGACGATCTGGAAGAGTTCGGTGTCCATTTCGATGTCTGGTTCTCCGAGCAGGCGCTGTTCGACACCGGCTTGGTCGCCCGTTGCGTCGACCTGCTGGAAAAGAACGGTCACCTGTATGTGCAGAACGGTGCCCGCTGGTTCAAGTCGACCACTTTCGGTGACGAGAAGGACCGCGTTGTCCAGCGCGAGAATGGCCTCTACACCTATTTCGCCTCCGATATTGCCTATCATCTGAACAAGTTCGAGCGTGGCTTCGACAAGGTCATCAATATCTGGGGCGCCGATCACCACGGCTACATCGCCCGCGTAAACGGGGCGATCACCGCGCTGGGGCTGGATGCCAGCAAGTTGCAGGTGGCACTGGTCCAGTTCGCCGTGCTCTACCGCAACGGCCAGAAGGCTTCGATGTCGACGCGCTCCGGCGAATTCGTCACCCTGCGCGAATTGCGCGGTGAAGTTGGCAACGATGCCTGCCGATTCTTCTATGCGCTGCGCAAGTCCGACCAGCACCTCGATTTCGACCTCGATCTGGCCAAGAGCCAGACCAACGAGAACCCGGTCTATTACATCCAGTACGCTCATGCCCGCGTCTGCTCGGTGATCAACCAGTGGGGCGGCGATCTGGCCACTTTGGCCGATGCCAATCTGGGGCTGCTCGACAACCCGCGCGAACTGGCCATTGCCAGCAAGCTGGCTGAATTCCGTGACGTCATCGATGGCGCCGCCCGCGAATTGGCGCCGCACCTGATTGCCTTCTACCTGAAGGATCTGGCTGGTGAATTCCACGGCTGGTACAACGCCGAACGCATGCTGGTCGATGATGCCGCACTGCGCGATGCTCGCGTCGCGCTGGCTGCTGCCGTGCGCCAGACGATCCGTAACGGCATGACGATCCTCGGTGTCAGCTGCCCGGATTCGATGTAAGGAAATTTGATGAGTCGCGATATGAAATCCCGCAAGAGCGCCCCGGCAAAAAAGAAGTCCGGAGGCGGTACGCTGGTCGGCATGTTTATTGGCCTGGTGCTTGGTGTCGGGATTGCGGCCGGGGTGGTCTGGTATCTGAACAAGTCACCCTTGCCCTTCGTCGAAAGAGCTCAGCCGCCTGCCAAGGCCGAAGGTAGCAACGGGCAGCCGGCCCAGCCCTTGGCCTTGCCGGGCAAGCCGGGTGACGCTATTCCGGAAAAGCGCTTCCAGTTCTATGACATCCTGCCAGGCAAGGCGGATGCCGTGCCGGACAAGACCGCCAAGCCGGATGCCAAGAAGGACGAGGCGAAAAAGGACGAGGCGAAGAAGGAAGAAAAGAAAGAGGACAAGAAGGAAGAGGCCAAGGAATCGAAGACCCCGCTCTTCCTGCAGGCCGGTTCGTTCAGCACGGCGCAGGACGCTGACAACCAGAAGGCCAAGCTCGCGTTTATGGGTATTGAGGCCGTAGTCCAGCAGGTGATGATTCAGGACAAGACCTTCTACCGTGTGCGGGTCGGCCCCTACACGAAGATCGATGAATTGAACAAAGTACGTGCCGAGCTTGCCAAATCCGGCATTGAAGCTCAACTGTCCAAATAGGAGTAGCGAATGAAGGTTTCACGCCGCAGTTTCGTCAGCACCATTTTTGCATTCGGCGCCGCCCTTGCCGTGGCCATGCCTTCCTTTGCCCAGACCGCCGGCAAGGATTACACGCCGATCGTTCCGGCGCAGGCGACCGAGGATGCTGCGAAGATCGAAGTGCTCGAATTCTTCAGCTATGGTTGCCCGCACTGTGCGGATTTCAACCCGTTGCTGACGGCCTGGGTGGCCAAGCAGCAGGGTGATGTGGTCGTCAAGAAGGTGCCGATCACCTTTGGTCGCGCCGCCTGGGCGAACATTGCCAAGCTGTACTACACGCTGGAGATTACTGGCGACCTGCACCGTCTTGAAGCTGATGTCTTCAAGGCGATCCATGCTGAGCGCCAGAACCTGTTCGACGAAAAGACCGTGACTGAATGGGCACTCAAGAAAGGTGTCGATGCGAAGAAATTTGCTGAAACCTTCAATTCCTTTGGCGTCATGAGCAAGGTCAAGCGTGGCGATCAAATGGCACAGGCCTACAAGATCACCGGCGTCCCAGCACTCGCCGTCGAAGGCAAGTATCTGGTCGGTGGCAAGGATTTCAACGAAGCACTGGCTATCACCGACAGCCTGATTGCCAAGGTGCGCAGCGAGAAGTCAGGCAAAGGCGCCGGCAAGAAATAATTGACGCTCAAGGTCTTCATCACAGGCGCCTCGTCGGGTATCGGCGAGGCGCTTGCCGTTTACTATGCCGCTCAAGGCGCTCGTCTTGGCCTGGTGGCGCGGCGCAACGAGTTTCTTGAGGCTTTGAATCAGCGTCTCGGCGGGCAGCATGCCTGCTATACGCTGGATGTCAGCGATGCGCCGGCGCTGCATGCGGCGGCCGCCGATTTCCTGGCTCGTTTTGGCGCGCCGGACATCATCATTGCCAATGCGGGTGTTTCGGCCGGTACGCTGACCGAATGCGAGGAGGATCTGGCGGTCTTCCGGCGCGTCATGGATACCAACGTGTTCGGCATGGCGGCGACTTTCGCGCCCTTCATTCCGGCCATGAAGGCAGCCGGTAGCGACGGCAGGAAAACGCAGCGCCTGGTCGGCATCGCTTCGGTCGCCGGTATCCGTGGCCTGCCGGGGGCGGAGGCCTATTCGGCCTCAAAGGCAGCGGCGATCACCTATCTGGAAAGCCTGCGTCTTGAAATGCGGCCGTACGGCATCAAGGTGGTGACCATCGCGCCGGGCTACATCGAAACGCCGATGACGGCGGTCAATCCCTACCAAATGCCGTTCTTGTTGCCAGTCGACCAAGCAGCCGAGCGTTTTGCCGCCACCATCGAGCGTGGCACGAGCTATGCCGTGATCCCGTGGCAGATGGGCGTGGTGGCCAAATTGTTGCGGGTTTTGCCCAACTGGCTTTACGACCGCTTATTCACCAGCGCACCGAGAAAACCGCGCGGCTTGCTAAAATAGCTCGATGCTCGAACTTAAAATCAATGGCGAGTTCCGCCAGTTTTCCGAAGCGTTGACCGTAGCGGGGCTGATCGATCAGCTCGGGTTTACGGGCAAGCGCATCGCCGTCGAACGTAACGGCGAAATTGTCCCCAAGAGCCAGCATGCAACGACAGCGCTGGTGACGGGCGACCAACTTGAAATCGTCGTCGCCGTCGGCGGCGGCTAAGGAGCAATCTCCATGCATCAACTGACTATCGCCGGCAAGGCGTACCGCTCCCGTTTGCTGGTCGGCACCGGCAAGTACAAGGACTTCGCTGAAACACGGGCGGCCATCGATGCCTCGGGGGCCGAGATCGTCACCGTCGCCATCCGCCGTACCAATATCGGCCAGGATGCCAGTCAGCCCAATCTGCTGGATGCCATTCCGCCGTCCAAGTTCACCATTTTGCCCAACACCGCCGGCTGCTATACCGCCGACGATGCGGTGCGCACGCTGCGTCTGGCGCGCGAACTGCTCGATGGTCATCCGCTGTGCAAGCTGGAAGTGCTCGGTGATCCGACCAACCTGTTCCCGAACATGCCGGAAACCCTGAAGGCCGCCGAAACGCTGGTCAAGGAAGGTTTCCAGGTCATGGTCTACTGCGCCGACGATCCCATCCAGTGCAAGATGCTCGAAGAAATCGGCTGCGTTGCGGTGATGCCGCTGGCTTCGCTGATCGGCTCCGGCATGGGCATTGTCAATCCATGGAACCTGCGTCTGATCATCGACAACGCCAAGGTGCCGATCATCGTCGATGCCGGCGTCGGTACGGCCTCCGATGCGGCGATTGCCATGGAATTGGGTTGCGACGGTGTGCTGATGAATACGGCCATCGCCCATGCCAAGAACCCGATACTGATGGCCAGCGCCATGAAGAAGGGTGTTGAAGCAGGCCGCGAGGCTTTCCTGGCGGGCCGTATGGCTCGCAAATACTACTCGGCCGACCCATCGTCGCCGACCTCTGGATTGATTGGCTCATGAGCGATACCCCCCTGATTCAACCGGCCAATGTCGGCGAAGGCGTTTACGAAGAAGGCCGCGAAGGCTACGGGCACATCAAGAGCTACGTGCGCCGGGCAGGCCGCATGTCCTCGGCCCAGGAGAACTACTACGCCGAGATGATGCCGAAGATCGGCCTGGTCTATGCGCCGCAGCCGATCGATCTGGCTGCCGTTTTTGGCCGGAACAATCCGAAAGTGCTCGAAATCGGCACGGGGATGGGTGAAACCACGGCCAAGATTGCCGATGCCAATCGCGATATCGACTACCTCGGCGTCGAAGTGCATGTGCCCGGGGTTGGGGCACTGTGCAAGCAGATCGCCGAACGCGAGCTGACCAACCTGCGCATCTGCCAGCACGATGCGGTTGAAGTGGTGCGCGACATGCTGCCGGAAGATTCGCTCGATGGCGTCCATGTCTTCTTTCCGGATCCGTGGCATAAGGCCCGCCACAACAAGCGCCGCCTGATCCAGTCGCCGTTCGTTGCGCTGCTTGCTTCCCGCCTGAAGCCGGGGGGTTACTTCCATTGCGCCACCGACTGGGAAGAATACGCTCACCAGATGCTGGAAGTGCTCTCTGGCGAACCGACGCTGGTCAATTCATCGGAAGGCTTTGCCCCGCGCCCCGATTACCGTCCGCTGACCAAGTTCGAAAACCGTGGTTTGCGCCTCGGGCATGGCGTCTGGGACGTCATTTTCCGTAAAAAACAGCTGGCATGAAAACAAGCGCTGGGTAAAATGTGATTTGTAATTAATTATAAAAGCGGGGTTGTTATGAAATGTAGCAAAAGTATTTCCATGGGATTGCTGGCGGCATTGGCCGTACTGCCTCTCTGTATCACGCCAGCGCTGGCATCCGATCGCTCCGGCAAAGAAGTGGTTGATACCGTCTGTGCAGCGTGCCACTTGTCCGGCAAGGACGGTGCTCCAAAAATTGACGATCGTGCCGCCTGGTCCCAGCGTGCATCCAAGGGTCTGGACAAGCTGACGCAGAATGCCATTACCGGGGTTCGCAACATGCCGGCCCATGGTGGTCAGGCAGCGCTTTCCGATGTCGAGATGAGTCGTGCCGTGGGCTATATGGTAAGTGCCGGTCATTCAGCCGATACGAACAAGGTTTACAGTTCATCGAAGTCACGGAGCGGTGATCAGGTGGTTCAGGAGCGTTGCCAGGAGTGCCACGCCACCGGGAAGAACGGCGCGCCCAAACTGGGCGATATGAATGACTGGAAGCCGCGTCTGAAAAATGGGGTTGATCCTCTGATCAAGTCGGCCATCAATGGTCATAACTCGATGCCGGCTCGCGGTGGCCTGGCCAATTTGAGCGATGCCGAAATGAAGGCAGCCGTTGAATTCATGGTCAGCAAGACTGGCGGTCACGTCGGTACCAAATAGTCTGAATCCCTGGCCCGGCAAGTGGGCCGGGTGCGGTTGAAAAAGAGCCTCTGTCAACTCAAACGAAGTTGCCAGAGGTTTTTTTCTGGCAGGGTTTAGGTACCTCGTCGCGATGCATTCCGGCAAGGTAGCCGGCCGGCTGTTAAACTCTCGCTCTTTGCTCCCGCGCCGACGATTGGTAGCGGGCTGTTTTTTGGGAAATACGCCATGTGGTTCAAGAATCTCCAGCTTTATCGCCTGCCGACGCCGTGGAACATCGACCTCGCCAAATTTGACGAACAACTCTCCCGTGGGCCGTTTGTAAAGTGCCCGAGCAACCAGCCGATGAGCCGTGGCTGGGTATCGCCGCGCCGCGATGGTGCGCTGGTTTACTCGCTTGGCCAGCAATGGATGATTGCCCTGAGCGTTGAGCAGCGCCTGCTGCCTTCTTCCGTAGTCAATGAAGAGGTCAAGGAACGCGCCGAACTGATGGAAGCACAGCAGGGCTATGCCCCCGGTCGCAAGCAGTTGAAGGAATTGCGCGAGCGCGTCACTGAAGAACTGATGCCGCGCGCCTTTACCCGCCGCCGCACCACTTACGTCTGGCTTGATCCGCAAAATGGCTGGTTCTGCGTCGATGCCGGCAGCCCGGCCAAGGCAGAGGAGGTCATCGAGCATCTGCGTCACTGTCTCGATGATTTCCCGCTGACCATGTTGCACACCCAGGTTTCGCCGCAAGCGGCGATGGCCGACTGGCTGGCCGGTGGCGATGCTCCGGCTGGCTTTACCATCGACCGCGACTGCGAACTGAAGGCGGCCGGCGAAGAGAAAGCGGCTGTGCGTTACGTCCGTCACCCGCTGGGCGATGAAATCAGCGGCGAGATCAAGGCCCACCTGGCCAGCGGCAAGATGCCGACCAAGCTGGCCCTGACCTGGGACGACCGCATTTCCTTCGTGCTTGGTGAAAAGATGGAAATCAAGCGCCTCGCTTTCCTTGATCTGCTCAAGGAAGAAGCCGAGAAAAGCGCCGAACACGCTGACGAGCAGTTCGATGCTGATTTCGCGCTGATGACCGGCGAGCTGTCGCGCTTCCTGCCGCAACTGATCGATGCCCTTGGCGGCGAAGTCGTCGAAGCGAAGTGAAAACGGACGGCGCCTGCCCCTGTGGCAGCGGCAGGCGTTACGCCGATTGCTGCGGTCTACTGCACGCCGGGGCTGAAGTTGCCCTCTCGGCCGAGGCGCTGATGCGCTCGCGTTACAGCGCCTATGTGTTGAGGCTGGACGATTACCTGCAGGCCAGCTGGCACCCATCGACCCGGCCGGTCAATCTTGATCTGGCCGAAGACGATGGCACCAAGTGGCTCGGGCTGGAAATCAAACGCCACCAGCTGCAGGATGAAAATCACGCCACCGTCGAATTCGTCGCCCGCTACCGGATTGACGGACGCGGCCATCGCCTGCACGAAATCAGCCGCTTCGTTCGCGAAGATGGCCGCTGGTTCTACGTCGACGGCGACATCATCGCCTGACCGGGTGCCCCGCGCCCACCCTCTGAAGAAAACGAATACCCCATGATCATTCTCAAGAACGTCACCCTGCGCCGCAGCTCGAAAATGCTGCTCGACAAGGCCTCCGTCACCATCAATCCCGGTGAAAAGGTCGGCCTGGTCGGCCGCAATGGTGCCGGCAAATCGACGCTGTTCGCGCTGCTCAACGGCACGCTGCATGAGGATGGCGGGGATTATTCGATTCCCAAGCAATGGCAGATGGGGCAGGTGGCGCAGGACATGCCGGAAACCGAGCAGAGCGCGACCGACTTCGTCATCGACGGCGACACCAAACTGCTCGCCGCCCGCA
>JAGTRV010000321.1 GCA_018262245.1 Pseudomonadota bacterium
ATTTCAAGCTTTGCAGGAATCCGGCCGATTGTCGCGAGCAAGACCGATTTTTCCGCAGCCAGCCGCGAATCGGTCATTGAGCGCCAGGGCAGGCTGATCAACGTCTTCGGTGGCAAGTGGACTACCTCGCGGGTCCTTGGCGAAGCAGCCGTCACGAAATCGCAGCATTGAGGTAACGACATGACAATCCAATTCATTGACCTGAAGGCCCAGTATCAAGCACTCAAGAGCTCAATCGATACCCGCATCCACAAGGTGCTAGACCACGGCCAGTACATCATGGGCCCCGAAGTGGCTGAACTTGAAGGCAAGCTGGCTGAATACACCGGGGCGAGGCACTGCATTACGGTCGCCTCCGGTACCGAGGCGCTCCTTATTTCCCTGATGGCACTCGACATCAAGCCGGGCGACGAGATCATCACTACCCCGTTCACGTTTGTCGCGACCGCCGAAGTCATTGCGTTGCTCGGCGCCACCCCTGTCTTCGTCGATATCGAAGTGGATACCTGCAACATTGACGCCGGCAAGATCGAAGCTGCGATCACCTCCAAGACTCGCGCCATCATGCCGGTCAGTCTCTATGGCCAACCGGCGGACATGGACGAAATTAACGCCATTGCCGCCAAGTATGGCTTGACGGTCATCGAAGATGCCGCCCAGAGCTTCGGCGCCGAATACAAAGGCAGGAAGAGCTGCAACCTCTCCACCGTAGGCTGCACCAGTTTCTTCCCGAGTAAGCCACTGGGTTGCTACGGCGATGGTGGGGCGATCTTCACCGATGACGAGAAACTGGCCAAGATCATGCGCGAGATTCGTGTCCACGGCCAGGAAAGGCGCTACGTGCATACTCGGATCGGCGTCGGTGGTCGGATGGATACTCTGCAGTGCGCTGTCGTGCTGGCCAAGCTGGAGCGCTTTGAATGGGAAGTCGAGCAACGCCTGAAGATTGGCGCACGCTACAACGAACTGTTTGCCGGCAAGGTTTCGACCGTTACTCAGCGTCCGGACCGGACCAGCGTCTTCGCCCAATACACGGTCTTCGTCGACAACCGGGAGCAGGTTCAGGAAAAACTCAGGGCAGCGGGTGTGCCCACTGCCGTACATTACCCCATTCCGCTGAATCGCCAGGCGGCCTATGCCGCGCTGAGCAAAGTCAGCGGGAATGTCTTGTCTTCTGATGCCATGGCCGGCCGGGTCATGAGCCTGCCGATGAGTGCTGATCTCTCGCAGCAGGAGCAGGACCACATTGTCACGCTTGTGATCGAGACGCTGGGCAAATGATCAAGATCGTCACTATAGTTGGCGCTCGGCCCCAGTTCATCAAGGCGGCAGCTGTTTCCCGGGCCATCCGCAACGAATTCGCCGACCGGGTTACTGAATGCCTGGTTCACACCGGCCAGCATTTCGACGAGAACATGTCGAAAGTCTTCTTTGACGAACTGGATATCCCGGAACCCAAGTACAACCTGGAGATTTCCGGCGGACACCACGGCGCCATGACTGGTCGTATGTTGGAGGCCGTGGAAAAGGTCCTTCTTGATGAACAGCCGGATTGGGTGCTGATCTACGGGGACACCAACTCCACGCTGGCCGGTGCATTGGCGGCGACGAAACTGCACATTCCGGTTGCGCACGTTGAAGCCGGATTGCGCTCGTTCAACATGCGCATGCCGGAAGAGGTAAACCGGATAATCTCCGACCGCATCTCGACCCTGCTGTTCTGCCCGACAAAAACCGCGGTTGGCAACTTGGCAGCCGAGGGAATTACCAAGGGGGTCAGCAATGTCGGCGATGTCATGTTTGATGTGGCGTTGCACTACCGGCAGCGCGCCCGGGAGCAGAGCAGGATACTTGATCAACTGGGCTTGCAGGACAAGGGCTTCGTGCTGACCACCTGCCATCGTGCCGAAAACACGGACAACCCCCAGCGCCTGGCGCAGATCGTCGAGGCGCTCGTGAGACTTTCCAATCATTTTCCAGTCGTTCTCCCGATCCATCCCAGAACGCGCAGATTGTTAGCAGAGAGCGGGATGAGCGAGAGATTGGGGGGTGTGCGCATTACCGATCCCATGCCGTTTATAGACATGGTGGCCCTTGAGCAGGCTGCCAAGGTCATCCTGACAGACTCCGGAGGTGTCCAGAAGGAGGCGTTCTTCTATGGCGTGCCGTGCGTGACCATGCGCGACGAGACGGAGTGGACCGAAACCATAGCGGCGCGTTGGAACGTGCTGGTGGGGGCGGACGCGGATAAGATCGTAAGCGCCGTGATCAGCGCTAGAGAAGGCAGCCAGGGCGTGGCGCCCTATGGTAGCGGTAAGGCAAGTGCCGATATCGTGAGGGCTTTGATTCTGGCATCAGGCGTATCTTGATAGCTGAAGCTCAAGACCGGATCCCGAAAGGCTGTCATGTGATAGTTGCGGGTTTGGCATCTGATGCTACATATTGGCGGATGTGGGTTGGACTGTCCGCAGGGCAGCAAGATAAAGCTACTGCATTCCTGCAGTCTCCAAACAAGCATCGTTGTAACTTCGCATTGGATTGTGGGCTGCAAAAACTTTCCTCACTGGCAGTGGACGGCTAATGCGGCGAGACTTAGTCATTTCCGCCGCAGGAATCGGGGCGGGGCAATTTATTGTGCTGCTTTCGACACCGGTGTTGGCGAGAATTTATACGCCTGCCCAGTTTGGGGTGTATGCCGCCATCGTTTCTTGCGCCGCTGTGATTGCTTCGGTTTCTTCCCTTCGTTTCGATAGCGCCATCCCCGTTGTTCCTGCTGAAGATGTTTCAGCCATTAGCAGGCTGGCACTGATCCTGCCTGTTGTCGTCGGGCCACTGGTGGTGAGCATCGTGACTCTACTTCCGGAGGGTATCAACCAACTCAAGTTATCGCTTACCGATGGTGCTTGGTTCGCAATCGCCGTAGTAGCTGTCATGCAGGGGGTTACTGCGACCGCGAATTCCCTCTGCACGCGGCGAGGTGATTTTGTTCTTGCTGCATTGATTAAACTAGTACAACCCATCGCTTTTGCCGCTACCGCATGGCTTCTGGTTCGTGATCTTTCTTTTGCACTGGCGATCAGTTGGATTGTTGCTTTATTGGTTGGGCTGCGCGCATTCAGAGGTGTCGG
>JAGTRV010000142.1 GCA_018262245.1 Pseudomonadota bacterium
GGATCGAACTGCCGACCTCTCCCTTACCAAGGGAGTGCTCTACCACTGAGCCACATGGGCAACCTGGTGCTCCTGACGGGGGCAATGTAATCGCTGTCTAAGCCGGGTTTACGTTGTTTTGTCTGGTTTGATCTTTTGGACGCCGCCAGAACTGCCATCATTTGCAATGCGCTTGAGGATTGTCGCTGCAATATTCCTCAGATCAAGATTGGTGGTCTCGACTCAAAGCGCGGCGCATTGTACCAGCGTATTTCTTTTTTTGAGATCGATTTGCTGGATATGTTGGTATTTCTTCAGATTTGTTTTTGTCTGGAGCGGATCGTTTCCGAGGGCAAGACGCCAAAATTCGATTTGTAGAACTCGGAAAAACGACCGAGATGCGTGAATCCGTATTCGAGCGCCACGGCCGTCACGTTGGCTACATGACTGGTGGGATTGATCAGGGTGCTGTAGACCTGTTCGAGTTTCTTTTGCCTGATGAAGTTCTTGGGCGTGGTTTTGGCGTTCTTCTCGAATAGCAGGTACAGCGAGCGCAGGCTAAGATGCGAGTATTGAGCGAGCTCTTCGGCCGTAATGTCGCGCTTGATATTGTTTTCGATGTATTTGACCAGGCGGTCGAAGGACACCGATTGCAGGCTCGGGGGCGTCAGGCTGACGTTGTGCTTGAGCATGGTCATCAGCTTGCCAGTGACCACGCGGTTGTAGTGCTGGAGCATTTGCGGGGTTGCCATACTTGATTCGGCTTCCTGGCAGAGCAGGCCAAGGAGCTGGATCAGGCTGTCAAGTTCTTCGAACTTGTAGGGAACCTGGTTGAACTTGATGCATTCGTTTGGCTTGAACCAGCTGTGTTCGATACAGGCTTCGCTGAACAGACTGCTTGGAATGCGGACGATGAATTTCTCGCAATCCTCGGAGTAGGTCAGGTCGATCGGCTCTTCCGGGTTGATCAGCAGTACATGGCCGGCCGAAAGGCTCAGGGATTCCCGATAGAGTTCGTAGCGGCAATGACCGCGCAGGATGAACTGGACGTGATAAATGTCGGGCAGGCCTTCCGAGACGACGCGGGCCTGGGCGCCGTAGCTCAGGCGGCAGAGATCGAGACTGCCGGCCTTGCGGTGGTTCAGGGAGGCAGCAGCACCGGTGCTGTTGGAGAGGCGCAGGCCGTGCGATCCGACATGCTGGTTGACGTAATCGGAAACCTCGAAGGGGTTGGCGCCCGAAAAGACATTACTCTGGCCATTCAGAAAACTGAGGTTCATGGTGATGCCTCCCGTCCGCGGCATGGCCTCGGCGGTTTTCTCAATTGTGCGTGCGTCATGAACCTTCCTCCGATTCCTGTCGTGGGCCCTGCCTGATTTTCGTACTTGACTTCTAGTGGTCAAATTATCGACAAAACGAATAATCTCGAGTTTATGGCAAAATGAATTGATTGGCTATTGGTTAATTATAGTTCGAGCCAAAAAAATGCCGCAGCATCGGAGGACGCTGCGGCATGTCAAGGGCCGTCAGGGGACGGCTAGAGGAGGGGAAATCAGCCGAGGTCGCCGCCCCCGACCGGCAAGACTGATCCGGTCATGTAGGCGGATTCGTCGGAGGCCAGGAAAAGAATCGGATCGGCTTGTTCGTCGAGCGTGCCGTAGCGCTTCATCACGCTGCTATCGAGGGACTGGGTGTAGATCTGCTTGTACCAGGCCTGCTCCTGCTCGCTCTGTTTGGCCGTATTGCGGGGGATGATGCGTGGTGGGGCTTCGGTGGCGCCGGGCGCGGTGGCGTTCACTCGAATACCGCGTTCGCCGTTTTCAAATGCCAGGCAGGCGGTCAGCGCATTGACGCCACCCTTGGCGGCGCCGTAGGGCACGCGATTGACGCCGCGGGTGGCGATCGACGAGACGTTGACGATGGATCCCTTACCCTTTTCGAGCATGTAGGGCAGGGCGGCCCGGCAGCACCAGAGCGTCGGGAACAGCGAACGGCGCACCTCGGCCTCGATTTCGTTTTCGGCGTAATGCTCATAGGGCTTGGTCCAGATCGTGCCGCCGACGTTGTTGATCAGGATGTCGATGCGGCCGAAACGCTCGACGGCGGCGGCCATGACGCGCTCGCATTCGGAAAATTTCTCGAGGTCGGCGGTCAGGCTGATCACCTCGTTCTTGGCGCTGAGCGACTCGGCGACGTCGTGGACGATCTCGGCCCGGTCGACGAGCACCAGGATGCCTTGTTCCGCGGCCATGCGTTCGGCGACGCGTTTGCCGATGCCTTGGGCGGCGCCGGTGATGACGGCAACTTTGTTCTTGAATCGATTGTTCATGATGTTTTCCCGAGAATGGATCAGACGCTGGCGGCGAATTTTTCGTAATGGAAGCTGGCCGGCTGGATGGCGCGCTCACGCAGGTTTTGGGCGACTGCCTCGACCATCGGCGGTGGACCGCAGAGATAGATGTCGACATCGCCATCATTCAGCTGGGCCGGCTCAATGTGCTGGGTAACGTAGCCCTTTTTCGGTTGGGCGCTGTCGGCGGCGACGACGACCAGGGCGTAGGTGAAGTTGGGCAGCGTGGCGGCGAAGGCGGCGAGTTTGTCGAGTTCGACCAGGTCGGTGTCGGTGTTGACGCCGTAGATCAGATGAATGGCGTGGGCGCTACCGCCGTCGGCCACCACCTTGTCGAGCATGGCGAGGAAGGGAGCGAGGCCGGTGCCGCCGGCCAGCATGAGGACCGGGCGCTTGATTTCGCGCAGGTAGAAGCTGCCCAGGGGGCCGGCCATCGTGATGCTGTCGCCGGCCTTGGCCTGTTCGCGCAGGTAGCTGCTCATCAGTCCGCCCGGCACGTTGCGGATCAGGAAGGAAACGCTGCCGTCCTTCGGCATCGAACTGTACGAGTAGGCGCGGTGCTGCGGGGTGCCGGGTACCGCCAGGTTGGCGTACTGGCCGGGCAGGAAGGCCAGCTTGTTGAGCGCTTCGCCGGACAGGGTCAGGCTGATCGTACTGTCGGAGAGCTGGCGCAGGTCGGAAATCGTGGCGTTGAAGCTGGCCTGCTTGGTCTTGCAGACATCGGAAGAGGCGGGAACGCGAACGACGCAGTCACCTTGCGGGTACATCTGGCAGGTGAGGACCATGCCTTGGGCGGCTTCGTCGGCGCTCAGGGCATCGTCGATATATTCGCCGAGGCGGAAGCTGCCGGATTCGCAGGAGCACTTGCAGGCACCGCAGGCGCCGTCGCGGCAATCGATGGGAACATTGATACTTTGGCGGTAGGCCGCATCGGCCACGGTTTCAGTGGGCTTGCAGTCGATGAAGCGGGTGACGCCATCTTCGAAATTCAGGGCGATTCGGTAGGTCATGGTTGTCTCCGTTTGGGGCGGTCGATGCCGCGTTCCGGGCTGGCTGTCTGTGGCAGCCCGCCCGGGCTTCCCTTTTGTTAGATGTGGTAAACGTCGATCACGTGGCGGATGTAATCCGTCTTCAGGACGATCTTCTTGTCCTTGATGATCGGGCTCGCGCCGGAGGTGTCGAGGGTGTAGAAGCTGGTGCCGCAGAAGTGGTCGGTGTGGTTGTAACGGACGCTCATCGTGTGCCAGTTGAAGCGCAGCTTGATGACGCCGTTGCCCTGTTCGAGGATTTCGACGTTGGTGATGTTGTGCGAGGTGCGGGTGTCCGGAATCGTCGCGCTGGAGCGCTCGGTGCGGATGCGGAAAATGCGGTCTTCCAGACCGGCCCGGCGGCCGTACCAGATCAGCGATATTTCGCTCTGCGGATCTTCGGTCAGGTTGCCGTCGTCGTCCCAGGCCGGCATCCAGAAGGTGCAGTTCTCGTCATACAGGGCTAGCCAGCTGTCCCAATCGCTTTCATCGAGCAGGCGAGCTTCGCGGTAGAGGAAGGCGCAAACGTTTTCATAAGACATGGTCATGCTGTCATCTCCTTTTATGCTTTTGCTTCTTCGGCGGCGTGGGCGCGGTACATCTGTTCCAGCCAGTAGGTGTGCTGGGCGACGTAGAGGCCTTCGTCTTCGGTCTTGACGCCGGACAGGATGGGCTTCAGGCCGATCTTGTCGGCTTCGGCATCGGGGCCTTCGACCCAGTGCTCGGCGCCGCGCGACATGTCGTTCCATTCCAGATAAGCGCCATTGAAACCTTCCTGGCAGGCGCGGAACTCTTCCAGATCGTCCGGCGTGGCCATGCCGGAGGCGTTGAAGAAGTCCTCGTACTGGCGGATGCGTTTGGCACGGGCTTCCGGCGACTCACCCTTGGGGGCGATGCAGTAGATGGTGACTTCGGTGCGGTCTGGCGCCAACGGGCGGAAGACACGGATCTGCGAACTGAACTGGTCCATCAGGAAAACGTTCGGGTACAGGCAGAGGTTGCGCGAGTTCTTGATCATCCAGTCGGCCTTGGCTTCGCCGAATTCGCCGACCAGGCGGTCGCGCTGTTCCATCAGCGGACGGTCTTCCGGGTTGTCCCAGCGCGTCCACAGCAGCAGGTGGCCATTCTCGAAGGAATAGGAACCGCCGCCATTCTTGGCCCAGCCGCCGGCGCTCATGGCATTGATGTCGTCGCCGGCGTCACGGCTCTTGCGCTGGGCCTGGGTGGCCGCATAGTTCCAGTGGGTGGCGGTGACGTGGTAACCGTCGGCGCCGTTTTCGGCCTGCAGCTTCCAGTTGCCTTCGTAGACATAGGTCGATGAGCCACGCAGCACTTCCAGACCATCCGCCGACTGGTCGACGATCATGTCGATGATTTTCTTCGATTCGCCGAGATACTCTTCCAGCGGCAGGACATCGGCATTTAGGCTGCCGAACAGAAAGCCCTTGTAGGACTCGAAGCGGGCGATCTTCTTCAGGTCGTGCGAACCGTCGCAATTGAAGGTGGCCGGGTAGCCCGTGCCTTCCGGGTCCTTGATCTTCAGCAGCTTGCCGGAGTTGTTGAAGGTCCAGCCGTGGAACGGGCAGGTATAGGTGCCCTTGTTGCCGTGCTTGAAGCGGGCCAGCGTGGCGCCGCGGTGAGCACAGGCGTTGATGAAGCAATTGAGCTGGTTGTCCTTGTTGCGGGTGATGAACACCGGCTGACGACCCATCTTGGTCGTGTAGTAATCATTGATCTTGCCGACCTGGCTTTCATGCGCCAGGTAAATCCAGTTGCCTTCGAACAGGTATTTCATCTCCAGATCGAACAGTTCCTGGCTGGTGAACATTTCGCGCTTGCAGCGAAACAGGCCCTTCTCTTTGTCTTTCTGGATCAGTGAATCCAGATATTCCTTGGTGATCATGTGCGGAGTCTCCAGTGTTATTTGCTCGGAGATGCCATGGTAGGGATGCGTCCGCAGTCGAAATATCCAGTTTTTGCAGTATCGATATCCGAATTCTGCATTGTTTAACGAATTGCATTTTTTGGACAAAAGTCCTGCAGAAACTGGATATTGCCGAATTGGACAGCCCCCTAATCTACGCTCCAGATCGCTTCCGGAAGGCGCCCGCCAGATCCGGAAGCAGACAAAACAAACCAACGGAGACAAGCGGGTATGGCTGCAGCAAATGAATCGTCGAAGCAAAAGATCGTCAATGTCTTCACCCAGGAATCAGGTGACATCCATCTGGGCGGTATCGACGCGCTGGTCCGCCTGACGCTGGACCAGGTTCGCACTGACGCCCGGCGTGGCCTGAAGACCGGCATGTTCGTCTCCGGCTACCGCGGCTCGCCGGTTGGCATGCTGGATGCAGCGCTGATCAAGCAGCAGAAGACCCTGCTCCAGAACAATATTCACTTCGTCGACGGCATCAACGAAGACCTCGCCGCCACGGCCGTGTGGGGCACCCAGATGCTGCATACCGTCGGCCAGCAGAAATTCGATGGCGTCACCGGCATGTGGTACGGCAAGGCGCCGGGCGTCGATCGCTCCGGCGATGCGCTGAAGCACGCCAACTACACCGGCATCGGCAAGAACGGTGGCGTCCTGGCCATTGCCGGCGACGACCCGAGCTGCAAGAGCTCGTCCCTGTGCTCGCAATCCGAACCCATGCTCTACCACGTCGGGATGCCTTCGCTCTATCCGGCTAACGTCCAGGAAATCCTCGACCTCGGCCTGCACGGCTACAACATGTCGCGCCTGGCCGGCCTGTGGGTTGGCATGAAGATCGTCACCAACGTCGCCGACGGCACCGGCACCGCCAACATCTTGCCCGAGCGCCTGAATTTCGTGACGCCCGACTTGACCTTCGACGGCAAGCCCTTCACCCCGAACATGAACCTCGGCATGAACGTGCGCGCCGAGGCGCTGGAGATGGAGCAGTCGCTTTACACCCGCCGGCACGAGATCGCCAGGCGCTACGCCCGGGCCAACAACCTGAACAACGTCGTTTTTCCGAACCCGGATGCCTGGCTCGGCATCATCACGGCCGGCAAGACCTACAACGACCTTAACCAGGCCTTCCTGGAAATGGGGCTGGATGACGCTGCGCTCAAGCACTACGGCATCCGCATCCTGAAGATGGGCATGCTGTTCCCGATGGAGCCGACCGTTGTCCGCGAGTTCGCTCAGGGTCTGGAAGAAATCTTCGTCATCGAGGAAAAGCGTCCCTTCCTCGAAATGTTCGCCAAGGAGGTGCTCTACGGTACGGCCAACGCGCCACGCATCGTTGGCAAGTTCGACGATGAGGGCAAGGAACTGCTGCCGCATTACGGCGAATTCGAATCCGACCTCATCGTTCGCGCCCTGTTGAAGCGTCTGTCGCGCAAGACCCGTGTCGAATCGGCCGAAAACTGGCTGAAACGCCTCGACGAAGTGCATTCGCGCAACAAACTGCCGACGTCGGTGCGCACCGCCTGGTATTGCTCCGGCTGCCCGCACAACAGTTCCACCGTTGCACCGGACGGCAGCCTGGTTTCGGCTGGCATTGGTTGTCACACCATGGCCATGTGGATGGGCCGCAATGTCGTGATGGGCACTCATATGGGCGCCGAAGGCACGCAGTGGATCGGCATGGCGCCCTTCACCGAAGCGCAGCACATCTTCCAGAACATGGGGGATGGCACCTACGCCCACTCCGGCAGCCTGGCCATCCGCTACGCCGCCTCGACCGGCGTCAATATCACCTTCAAGCTGCTGCGCAACGCCCATACCTCGATGACCGGCGGGCAGGCCATCCAGGGCGAAGTGCCAGTCCAGAACATGGTCGCCGACCTGCTGGCCAACGGTGTCAAGAAGATCATCGTCACCACCGACGACCCGGCCCGTTTCGCCGCCGTCAATCTGCCCGGCAATACCGAGGTCTGGCATCGCGACCGTCTGGACGAAGCCCAGCGCGAACTCGCTGCGACACCCGGTACCACCGTCCTGCTCCATGATCAGGAATGCGCCGCCGAACTGCGCCGCGCCCGCAGTCGGGGCAAGGCCGAGGAACCGGCTGAAGTCATCGTGATCAATGAACGCGTCTGCGAAGGCTGCGGCGATTGTGGCGAAAAATCGAACTGCATGAGCGTTGAACCGGTGGCCACCGAGTTCGGGCGCAAGACGCGCATTCACCAGTCGTCGTGCAACAAGGACTTCAGCTGCGTCAAGGGCTTCTGCCCGTCTTTCCTGACCGTCACGCCGAATCCGGCACCAGCGACCGACGGCAAGAAACCGAAGAAGGGCCGCATCCCGGTGCTCGAGCGCGAACTGCCGACCCCGGTCAAAAAGATCGACGATTCCATCGGTGTCGGCATCCACGTCATGGGCATCGGTGGCACCGGTTCGGTCACCGTCGTCGCCACCCTGGCCAATGCCGCCCGCCTCGAAGGCAAGCATGTCATCGGCCTCGACCAGACCGGCCTGGCCCAGAAGGGCGGGGCGGTGATCTCCGATATCAAGATTACCCACGTACCGTTCAAGGGCTCGAACAAGATTTCCGACGGCCGGGCCGACCTCTACCTGGGCTTCGACATCCTGAATGCGACGGATCCGAAGAACCTCGACAAGTGCGGCAAGGAACGCACTATCGCCGTCGTGTCCACGACCCAGACGCCGACCGGCCAAATGGTGACCAATCGCCACAATCAGTTCCCGGCCATCAACGGCTTGGTTGCCGGTATCAACCGGGTCAGCCGCGAGGAACACAACGTCTTCCTCGACGGACAGGCGATGGCCGAAGGGCTGTTCGGCGATGCCATGGCGACCAACAACTTCATGGTCGGCGTCGCATACCAGGCCGGCACCATTCCGCTGAAGGCCGAGTCGATCGAACAGGCCATCAAGAACTCCGGCGTGGCGGTCGACATGAGTCTGGCGGCTTTCCGCTGGGGACGCATGGTCGTTGTCGACCGTAGCTTCGTCGAAGCCGAGATCGCCAGGCACAAGGCCGGCGGCACCGTCATCGCGCTGCACCAGGCGCCGAAGCTGACCCCGGCTGCCCGTGCCATTGTCGAGGCCATCGGTGCCACGGGGGAAACGAAGCGTCTGGCCGAGATTCGGGTG
>JAGTRV010000143.1 GCA_018262245.1 Pseudomonadota bacterium
AACAGAAAAGCTTGTTTTCGATAGGCACAGATATCGGATTGGTTAAATCTGTTACTATAAGAAATCCGTTTATCTGAAACTGTTTCTATCGGCGCCCCGGTGTATTACTCGCTTCCCTGTCGTAGCCATGGGGAACACCAAAATGAATCAATCCGTCAGCAAGGTTCGGGCTGCCAAGCTGGAGCTTTACCGCAAGAAAGGGAAAATCCACGCCAAGGCGACCAGCGGCCGCTTCAATACCCTGCGCTGGGTGATCGTCTGGCTGACCCAGATTATTTTCTACGGTGGCTGCTGGCTGAGCTGGGAGAGCAACGGACTGACCCGGCAGGCCGTGCTGTTCGACATTGCGCACGAGAAGTTCTATCTGTTCGGCCTCGTGTTGTGGCCGCAGGACGCGTTGCTGCTGGCCATCGTGCTGATTCTGGCAGCGACCGGGCTGTTTCTGGTCACGGCCATGGCCGGGCGGCTGTTTTGCGGCTTCGCCTGCCCGCAAACGGTTTATACGATGATCTTCAGCTGGATCGAGGCCAAGGTGGAGGGCGATCATCTGGCCCGCCTCAAGCTCGATCAAAGCCCGCTCAGCGGGCGCAAGATCCTGCTGCGCTCGATCAAGCATGGGCTATGGCTGGTGCTGGCGGCATGGACGGCGATCAGTTTCGTCGGCTATTTCACGCCGATTCGCCAGCTACTCCCCTCGATTTTGAATTGGGATGTCGGCCCCTGGGAGGGTTTCTGGCTGATTTTCTATGCGGCTTTCACCTACGTGCAAGCCGGTCTGGCCCGTGAGGCGGTTTGCCAGCACATGTGTCCCTATTCGCGTTTTCAGGGAGTGATGTTCGATGACACCACCGCCTCGGTCAGCTACGACCAGCAGCGCAGCGATTGCATCGATTGCGGCATCTGCGTGCAGGTCTGCCCGACCGGCATCGACATTCGCGATGGCCTGCAATACCAGTGCATCAATTGCGGGCTGTGTGTCGATGCCTGCGACGAGGTGATGCTGAAGATTGGTTCGCCGACTGGGCTGATCCGCTTTGCTTCGGAGCGCGAGCTGGCCGGGCGCCCTAAAGCCCAAGGCTGGCGAGAGCGGCCACGGGTGGCGGTCTACGCCGGGCTGTTGGTGATTTTTGCCGGATTTTTGGCGCTGACCGCCACCAAGCGTCCGCTCTTGCTGGTCGATGTGCTGCGCGACCGGGGCGCCCTGCTGCGGGAGACGGCGGAGGGGCGAATCGAAAATGCCTACACGCTGAAACTGATGAATCTGGTTGAAGCGCCGCGCGACTTCACGGTCGAGGTGAACGGGCTGCCGGGACTGGAGATCGTGGGTGAGCGTGAGTTTGCGCTTGAGCCGGGCAGCATCCGGGCGGTTTCGCTGACCGTTTCGGCCCCGGGCGATGGCACGCTGGGCGGTATTCAGCCGATCAGTTTCCGTATCGCCGCCAGGCAGGATGCGGCGGCCAGCGTCGTCGAGAAAAGCAGTTTCGCGCTGGGTCGCTAAGGCAGTCAGCCTCGCGTTAAACGGTGGTTGGCAGCTTTTCCACCCAGATATGCCGGGCCACCGCATGTTCGAGTGCCAGTTCCACTTCGTCGGCCAGGATGACGGTCATTGGCCGCTGTTGGAGCACCCGGATCGGGCGGTTCTCGGCCAGGCCGTAGGCGGTCAGCTGTTCGCGCTGCAAAGCGTCGATTTCCTCGCCCAGTGCGGCGAGGCGGACTTCGCTGCCGGGCGGAATGAAGGCGAGGGGCAGGCGGGCTTCGTGGGCGGGGCTCATGACCAGATGGCTCGAAGAAGAAGGTTGAACAGGCCGCCGATGAAGAAGGCGAAGGGGACGATCACCGCGACCATGCCGAGCGCGACCTTGGTGCCTTGTTCCTTGACCATCATCATCAGGCTGGCGAAGCAGGGGATGAACAGGGTGATGGTGATCATGCCGACGACGGCCTGAATCGGGCTCAGGCTGTGCGCCATCGTGAACAGGCCAGTGGCGCCGAAGTCGCGGCGCAGGAAACCCATCACGAAGGCCGCCGAGGCTTCCTTGGGCAAGCCGAGCCAGCCGGACACCAGCGGTTCGCCGGCTTCGATGATGGCGGGCAGGGCGCCGCTCTTGTCCAGCGCATACATGATGAAGGTGCCGAGCAGGAACAGCGGAATGACCTCGATCAGATACCACTTCAGCCGACCACCGGTCTTCTTCAGCACATTGGCAATGATCGGCAGGCGCATCGGCGGCAGTTCGGTGACCAGCGGGATGCGCCGGCCGGGAATCAGCTTGGCCGCGAGGAAACCGGCCAGCAGCAGGATGCCGACCATGGCGATGGCCCAGACGACGACGGCAGCGAACGAGACGCCGCCAAGCATGCCGAGCACGACGCCGAGTTGCGCCGAGCAGGGGATGGCCAGGGCGAGGAGGAAGATGGTGATCAGTCGTTCGCGCGGGCTGTGCAGGATGCGCGTGGTCAGCGTCGCCATCGTCACGCAGCCGAGGCCAAGGACCATCGGCAGTACGGCGCGGCCGTTCAGGCCGATCAGTGCGAACAGGCGGTTGGCGATCACGGTCAGGCGCGGCAGATAGCCGGAATCCTCGAGCACGCCGAAGGCGAAGAAGAAGGTGGTGACGATGGGCAGGATCAGCGCCAGCGCGTAGGTCATGCCCATGGTCCACAGGCCGTACTGGCCGACCAGTAATTCGCTGAGCCAGGGCGCGGTAACGACAGCGTTGACCAGATTGGTGAAGGCCGGATTGAGGATGCCTTCGAACAGATCCTTCTCCATCAGGCCGACCAGCACGCTGGCGCCAAAGACGCCGACGAACTGATAGACCGCGTAGAGTACGGCAAGCAGGATGGGCACGCCCCACAGTGGATGCACGACATACTGGCCAATCCGTTGCGACAGCAAGGGACTGCTTTTGACGGCACGCTGGATCACGCTGGCGGCCAGGGTATCGGCAGCTTCGGTGCGTTCGCGCGCAAGCAGCGCGGGGAGATCGCCTTCGGCCCGTTCAGTGGCCGACTGGCGGAGCGCTTCGAGTTGCGGCAGCTTGTCGCCGGCATGCCCGGCCAGCCAGTCGGCGACGACCGAATCGCCGCCCAGATAAAGAATGGCCAGCCCACGGGCGGCCATTTGCGGGTGCGGCGCGTAGCGGCTAATGGCGTCGGCCATGCGCTCGATATCCGCTTCGATTTCCGGGTCGTAGCGGAGCAGGGCTTCGGCTCGCTGGGCGTGGCCGAGGCCGTGGGTCAGTTCGCCGATGCCTTCGCCGCCGGTGGCCACGGTCGCCAGCACCGGGATGCCCAGTTCTTCGGACAGCGCCGGGATGTCGACCATGACGCCACGGGCGGCCGCCTCGTCGTGCATGTTCAGCGCCAGCACCATGGGCAGGCCGAGTTCGGCCAGCAGGGCGGTCAAGGTCAGCGTCCGGCGCAGATTCTTGGCATCGCCGACCTGAACCAGGCAGCGCGACGACTCGTTGAGCAGGGCGCGCATGGTCGCCCGTTCGTCATCGCTGCGCGACGGCAGGGCCAGCACACCGGGTGTATCGAGCAGCATCGCCTCGCGGTCGAAGCGGGCGCTGGCCCGGGTCACTTCGACGGTGGTGCCGGGGTAGTTCGAAACGTTAACGTAGGCGCCGGTCAGGCGGTGAAAAAGGACCGATTTGCCGACGTTGGGGTGGCCAACGAGCAGAATGGCGTTGGCGGCGGATGAAGAAGTAGTCACGTTCAATGGGTTCTGGCGTTGCGCTATGCCCGGCAAGTGCCGGGCCGAGCGTTACTTTACGCCGGATCACATCAGCTTTTGATGATCTGGCCCAAGTTTTTGCAATTGCGACGCGTTAGCAAATGGGAAAACCGGCGCTGAACGGTGGGGCAACGGAAAGCAACTCATGCGACCCGCCATTGCCGGCGCCCTGTCGCAAGCCAGCGACCGAGGATCGCCAGCATGATCAGCAGCACGGGAATTGCGGCGTAGAGATTCAGTGCCGGCCAGCCGAAGCGGTCGACCAGGCTGCCTGAACTGAAGGTCACACCGGCAATGGCGAGAAAGACCAGGCTGTCGTTGAACGCCTGGACGCGGGCTTTCTGCTCGGGCGGGCAGATTTCGACCAGACGTGTCGTGGCGCCGACGTAAAGGAAATTCCAGCCGATGCCGAGCAGGATCAGCGCCAGTTCGAAATGCGGCAGGCTGTCGCCGTTAACCGCGACCGCGATGGAACCGAGCAGGCAAGCGCCACCCAGCAACATCACCGGCAGCACGCCAATCCGCTGGATCAATGCCCCGGTGAAGAAGGAGGGCGCAAACATCGCGACGACGTGCCACTGAATCACCGTCGCCGTCTCGGCAAAGCCAAGGTGGCTGCACATCATCGCCAGCGGCGTTGCCGTCATCAGCAGGTTCATCAAGGCATAGCCGACGACACCGACGACTACCGCCAGCAGGAAATCCGGCTGGCGCAGGAGCGGGGCGAACGGGGCTGTGGGGCGCTGCTGATCGGTCACTGCCGGTGGCACCAGGCGCAAACGGGTCGCCAGCCAGGCGGCGAGCAGGGCAACGCCCACCAGGGCCAGAAAACTGGCGGCAAAGGCTGGCTGCAGCGCATCCTTGGTCCACCTGGCCAGGCTCGGTCCGGCCAGTGCTGCCAGCACGCCGCCGCTCAAGGTCAGGGAAATGGCTGAACTCCGTCGCTCAACCGGCACCGCGTCGGCGGCGGCAAAGCGGTAGTACTGGCTGACCGCGTTGAAAATACCGATCAACCCGCCAGCCAGGGCGAACAGCACAAAATTGCCCAGCCAGATACCGGCGGCCGCGATCGCCAAGCCCAGCGCGCCAAGCAGCGCCCCACCGAAAAATACCGGGCGATGCCCGTAGCGGCTGATCAACCGCGCCACCGGGTAGAGCACCAGCATCGTGCTCAGGTACTGCAGCGCCAGCGGTAAGGTCGATAGCGCCGGCGAAGCGAGTTGCACGCCGATCAGCACCGAAGAAGCCAGCACGAGGCTGATGCTGGTCATCACTGCCGCCTGAGACAGGGCAAGCAGCAGGACATTGCGGCGCATGACAACGCGTGGGGAAGGCTCAGGCTTGATCGACATTGGGGTTCTCCTTGGCAGGCTTGATTAGGTGTTTCCCATCTTGCCGAAAAGGATTAATGTCTCAAATGACAACTTTCCCACGATTTACGCCATGCAAAAAATCCTGCTGTTCGTCCTCTACCCCAATTTTCAGCTACTCGACGTTGCCGGCCCGGTCGCTGCTTTTGAGGCGGCCAACGAACAGGCGCCGGGCAGCTATCAAGTCCGCCTGTGCAGTCAGCAGGGCGGATTGGTTGCCAGTTCGTCCGGCATCGCTTTGCCGACCCAGTCCTTTGGTGCAACGGAAACGCTTGCCCAGGCAGGCAGCACGCTGCTGACGGTCGGCGGCCACGGCATCAATGCGGCCAGTGAAGACCCCGTTATTCTCGAATTCCTGCGGACGAGGGCCGTCCAGGCCGAGCGGCTGGCCAGCATCTGCTCCGGGGCTTTTCTTTTTGCGGCGGCCGGCCTGCTGGACGGCAAAACGGTGACGACTCACTGGAAGCGCAGCAACGATTTCCGCCGTCGCTTTCCTGGCGTGCAGTTGGAGGCGGATCGCATTTACGTCAACGATGGCCGGGTCTGGTCATCGGCCGGCATCACTGCTGGTATCGACCTGGCGCTGGCGCTGATTGCCACCGACCTTGGCGAGCAGATCGCCCGTCAGGTCGCCCGCCAACTGGTGGTCTATTACCGGCGCCCCGGCGGCCAGTCGCAATACTCGGCGCTGCTTGAGCTGAGCGGCGGCCAGGGCCGATTCGCCGAACTGCTCGACTACATCCGCAGCCATCTCGACCAGCCGCTCAGCGTCGAAGATCTCGCTGCCCGCGCCTGCATGAGTCCGCGTCATTTTGCCCGCAGCTTCACGGCCGAAACGGGAACCTCTCCGGCCCGCGCCGTCGAACGCCTGCGCGTCGAAGCTGCCGCCAGCGAGTTGGAAAATGGCGGCGCAGTGCAAACCACCGCCCGCCACTGCGGCTTCACCAACCCGGAAACCATGCGTCGTGCTTTTCTCAGGCTGAGAGGCATGCCACCATCAGCCTTGCGACGAGGGTAAGGCGTTAGCTGTGGCCTTGAGTCTTTGCGCAAGAAAGGCGGCTTGTAGCCGCCTTTCTGACCTCAAATCCAACTAACAATACCTCGCCTAAGCTATAGCGCAAATTCGCTGCAATGAATCGACAGAGTGATGCACAGGCGTCACTGTAATCGCAGCAGGCGCCGCAAAGCGCTTCGCGAGTTTTTCTGTGGAGAGAACGATGAGAATTCTCCGCTCAGCATCATTTTCCATTGGCTTGACGAGACTATCAATTAGCGAATTCCCATCCGACATCATGCCGGGTACGGGCTCGATGCGATGCGAAGCGATTTCGGTGATTTCAGCGAGATTGTCCACCAGAATTCCAAATTGCGTCTGGTAATGCTGCGAGTTCAAAATAAGAATCTGGCGCTTTCCTGTGCCACTTCGCAGCTTCCGCCGTTCTTCATCCGGCCTGACGGGGCTTAGTATCGAAGAGAGGTCAAATACCGAAATGGCCCGTTCGTCGAACATCAAGCAGCCCGCTACAAACTCTGACGTTCCTGGCATGGGGGTCAAACGTTCGGCATCGACAGCAGCAATAACAGAGGACGGCTTTAGACCGTACCAGCTTTGACCAATATAAAAACTCGCAATATCCACCGTTTCGACGCCGCGGGTTGGCACTGTCCTGAGGCGATTATTGGATGCGCGTAGTGGTGGCCGTCGCTGTTCAGTGGCAATGCTGTCCGATAGCGGCGTAAAGACAAGGGCAACGACGCCGACTGATTTGCCTGTGCCGGTCGCACTGTATTCCCTATAGCCAGCGCTCATGCAGGACCCCACAGCGTAGTATTTGCCATGATGCTCGACTATCTTGGTGACACCATCACCCGGCTGAATGGTCAAGAATTCACGTCCAATTTCCAGTCGGGTGCAGGGCACAATTTCCGGATGGGTGCTGGCAACAACTTTGCCATCACCTTCGGCAAATACCGCAAAGGCCCCTTCGACCAAGTCACCGTTTTCTTGTCTTGGCAATACGTCGTCCAGCATCGCTTTAAATTGTGAAGTTGAGTCGAACACAATCGCGATACCACCGACCGGTTCATCACTTTGCGGCGCTCGCACGGCGGCGGTGAAGACATAAGTAGGACGGCCTGCATACAACTCGCTATTCGCGAAATCGGATACTGAATAAAGCTGCGCTTCCTTGAGCCCCAGCGTCTCACGCACCCAACTTTCGTTCACTGGCTTCCCTAACCAATCGTCATAGGCTGGATTGGAAAGTGCGACTACGCGACCGCTTCGGTCAAAAAGAACCATGTTGCTGTAGACCGTATACAGGGAGTTGATGCGCCGCAGGATATCCCTCAGGCGCTTCTGCTGTTCTGAATCCGCAAGGTCGACACAAGCCAGCTCGTGCCGGAATTCTTTGGTCAGTGCCCACCACCGGCAATCGTTGGCGCGCTCGTAGAGATTGCGGTCCATGATGTCGATAGCAAGTGCAGCCTGCGTTCCGCAATCGAACAGTACGGATGAAATGACTGTCTTGTATAAATTGGCGGTCGCTTCGCTAAACACATCACGCGTATGGGCACCGGTGCTCCCTATTTCACGTAGAAGCACCTTGGCAAACTCCGAGTTATGCGCATTGTTATCCCGGGCCAGCCAAATATTCCCGTTCCATACGGCCCGATTGAGTTCCTGTTGGATAGTTTCCGCCCGGACGGGGATATCACGCAGTTCATGGGTAAACAGCGTCGAGACGTCGAGTACGCTCTGAATGTAGTCTTCTGAAACGCCTTCAAGCTCCAAAGACTCCGATATGTCGAAGGCATGATTGAGCGGGGCCAACGCGTGCCCAACCCAGCCAGGTCCAGCATAGCCTTGATACGGGTGCGCTTTACGCGAGGTGGCGAGGTATTCGCGGCCACTAAAGCGAATGATGTGGCAGGCATCGTCAGCAATGGGTTCCAGACGGGCTCCCACAGGAAACTGGTAGGGGTCACTACTTGAAATAACCGTGTTGTTGGCGTCGAGCAGCGTTAAAACGCTCCAGTCATCTTCAGCAACCAGACTCTCAAAGATTCGTTGGCACTCGTCCTGAAATTTAAAACACAGACACAGCACGCCGACCGGGTGACTACCGTCACTCGACATGACCCGGTACGCGTAAATCAGGGGAGTCGCGTCGTTGGGAAGCAGGTCGACCGGCCGAGATGCTTCGATATATCCCTCGGTTGTCGTTAATGCGTCATCCAGCAATCGGTCCGTTGTCTGGGTCGCCGGATTGTTGCCTTCAAGCTGAACCAGAACTTCGCCGGTGGGCGACAATAAAATGATGTTGTGATA
>JAGTRV010000322.1 GCA_018262245.1 Pseudomonadota bacterium
GTCGTCAATCTCGCGCTGCGCCGTCGGCAAGGCCAGATGCGCGACGCAACGATACGCGTCGACTCTGCTGAAAACGAGGTCGAGGATATGCACCCAAGCCCAACCGAAACCCCCGAATCAAACGCGGCAAACGGCGAATTGCGACGCCTGCTTGAATCACATATCGACCGCCTGCCGGATATGTACCGTGAAGTCTTCATCTTGCGCGGCGTCGAGGAATTGGATGTTGAAGAAACCGCCAGCGCGCTCGGCCTGCCCGAGGCCACCGTCCGCACCCGCTTCTTTCGCGCCCGGCACCAGTTACGCGAGGCCCTGGCGCAGGACATCGATATTGCTGTCGGTGGCGCATTTTCCTTCGCCGGCCATCGATGCGACCGCATCGTAGCCGGTGTCTTCAGGCGACTGGAAGAAGAGATTTCCTGAGCGCCGCAAACCCACCGGAGATTCATCATGACCATGCTCAAAATGCTTGGCGACAGCGCCAAGGCTATCCCCCGTCGTGCCTTCATTTCGCAATCCGGGCTGCTCCTCTCAGGCGCCGCCGTCGCGCTGCTCACCGGCCAGGACGCCCTCGCGGCCAAATCCGCTGACGGTGTCGAATCCGATCTGCGCATCCTCAACACCGCGCTGGGAGCCGAACTCGAGGCCATCGCCGCTTATCAGGTGGGCGCCGAAAGCGGCCTGCTGCAAAAACCGGTACTCGATCTGGCACTGACGTTTCAGGGACACCACAAGGAGCATGCCGATCTGCTCGGCAGCACCATCATGAAGCTTGGCGGCAAGCCTGTGACCGCCAGAAGCAAGTATAGTTTCCCGCTCGAAACCTTGAAAACCCAAGTCGATGTGCTGCGCTTCGCCGCCGGGCTGGAAAAAGGTGCGGTCAGTGCCTATCTCGGGGCCATCCCGGTATTCGGCAACCGCGATCTGGCCAAGGCAGCCGGCAGCATCCTCGGCGACGAAGCCATGCACTGGGCCATCCTGCGCAATGCCGTGGGCGACGTACCGGTGCCCGGCGCCTTCGTCTCCTGATCAGCGGTGACGCGACATGAAATGCCGGACGCCCAGGCCGGGCCTCCTCGCCATCCTGCTGTCACTGGCCCTGTCACCGGCCTATGCCGGTGACAGCCCGGCCGATGCCCATGCACGTGGTGCCATCATTTACGAACGCTGCGCCGCCTGCCATGCGCTGCAGACCGACCGTACCGGACCGCGCCACTGCGGCCTGATCGGGCGCCGTGCCGGCAGCGTTCCGGGTTTTGCCTACTCGCCGGCCATGCGCCAGTCACGCCTTATCTGGAGCGAAGCCAATCTCGATCACTTCATCAAGGCGCCAATGGCCTTCATGCCTGGAACTGCCATGGGCTACGACGGCGTCAAGAACGACGCTGAGCGGCACGACCTGCTGGCCTTCCTGCGCCAGGAGGGAACCAGTGATAAATGCCGGAACCTTCAGGTGGAGCGTCCATGATGCCGATCAGATGGGGCGCTGGATCCGCGAGCGCCTGAACGATAGCGTGCCGGGCCAGTCAACAAACTGGATCGTCTTGATTTTCGCCGGCCGGCAAGGCCAGGCGCCTGAAGTCTCTTTCCTTGGGGCGCGCCATGTTCAGTTACGAAAGCAACACCGTCGCTTCAATCCTGGGGACCAGCCTCGACGCGGTGTTCACGATCGATGAGCGAGGTCGTATCGTCGATTTGAATGACGCGGCAGTAAGGATGTTCGGTCGGAGCCGCGAGGAATTCCTGGGCAGCAATATTTCCTGCATTGTGCCCAGCCCGCTCAAAGAACAGCATGACGGCTTCCTCGCTGCGTTCAGCCCTGACCGGGGGATCAAGCATGTGCTCGGCAGCGGCCAGCGACTGGATGGCGAGCGCAAGGACGGCACTCGCTTTCCCGTCGAGGTTGGTATTTCCGCCTTCGTCCAGGGCGGCAAGCGCTATTTCACGGGCTTCGTCCGCGACATGAGCGAGCGCCAACGAAACGAAGACCACATGCACTTTCTGGCCATTCACGACACGGATACCGGACTACTCAACTACCGGGGCTTTTGCGGCAGCCCGCTGCCCGCGGGCGGCGAAGCCCAGGTCGTTTTCATTCGTCTTGAAGAGTTCAGGCGCCTGGCAGTCGCCTACAATCGGCATTGGAGCGAGGCCACGCTGCATGAGTTCGCGCTGCGCCTGCAGGGATTTCTGAAGCCCGGCGAGATGGCGGCGCGGGTGCGCGAGGACGCCTTTGCCGTCCTGATTCCGGGTGACGCCGGCAGCCGGGTCGAAAGCTTGCGACAATTGCTGAGAAAACCGCTCACGCAGGGCAGCATGTACTTCCCACTGACCTGCACGATCGGCATTTCCCGGCCCCAGGGGAGCATCGAGCAACGCCTGCATGATGCTCAACTGGCTTGCGACCGGGCCGGCCCGCAGGGCAAAGGCCGCGTTAACGCGTTCGACGACGAGATGTGTCGGCGGACGCAGCGCGAGTTGCAGATTGAAACTCACCTGCGCAAAACGCTGCATAACGGCGGGCTGTCCCTCGCCCTGCAACCGAAAATTCGCTTGGCTGATCGCCGGATTGCCGGGGCCGAGGCGCTTGTTCGCTGGATCGATGACGAGCTTGGTCTGGTCCAGCCGAGCGAATTCATTCCAATCGCCGAACGCCTTGGGCTGATTGGCTGCATCACAGACGAGGTAATGCGCCAGTCGATGCGCGAGATCGCCGCCTGCGCCGACCAGTCGATTACCGTTGCCGTCAATTTATCCGCACTCGATTTTCTCCAGCCACATCTTGTCACCAAAATCGGCAAACTCCTCGCCGAGAACCAGGTCGATCCTGCAAAACTGGTCATCGAACTGACCGAGTCGGTGGTGGCCAACGACGCCAAGCTCGTCACGGCGCGCATGCATGAAGTCAAGGCGCTGGGTGCCGCCATCTCGCTCGATGACTTCGGTACCGGCTATTCATCCTTGTCCTATCTCCGGCAATTCCCTATCGATTCGCTCAAGATCGATATCTCGTTTGTCCGCGACATGCCGGAAAAGGCCGATGCGGTTGCCATCACCACGGCCATTGTCGCGATGGCCAAGGCGCTTGATCTTGAGACCATCGCCGAAGGCGTCGAGACGGAAG
>JAGTRV010000323.1 GCA_018262245.1 Pseudomonadota bacterium
CCATGTCGTTACGGTAAGCCGAGTCGAAATCGCCGGTGATGACCGAATCGCTGGTGCTGGTCACGCCCTCATGCTTGCAGACGGCATGGATGGTCACCTTGCCGGCGCCGCGGCTGACATCCATGACCGGGCAATTGGCCTTTTCCTTGGCGCGCTCCTGCATCACGTTGTCGCTGGCCTGATCGACGCACATCTGCATCGGGCCTTGCGAGGGCATGCCGGCCATCTGGGTTTTCATTTCCCACAGCCCGGATTTCCGGCGCGGGGCATCGGCGGCGTCGGCCTGAACGGCGAAGAGGCTGGCGAGCAACAGGGGAAGGATGCGCAGTGGGTTCATGGCGGAATCTCCAGAAGAGTGGCTAGTAATAATCGTAGTCTGCTTTGGGGAATGCGTCATGGGATAATCCGCGCTTTTTACGGGAACCGGCATGGCGCTCAAATCCACCATTTTCAAGGCCGAATTGCAGCTCGCCGACCTCGACCGTTCGCACTTCGGCGACTACTCGCTGACGATTGCCCGCCACCCGTCGGAAACCGACGAACGCATGATGGTCCGTCTGCTCGCCTTCGCGCTGAATGCTTCGGAAACGCTGACCTTCGGGCGGGGCTTGTCGGCCACCGACGATGAAGGGGATCTGCAGGATCTTGACGCCACCGGCAGCGTCGAACGCTGGATCGATGTCGGCCTGCCCGATGAAAAGCTGATCCGCCGCGCCTGCAATCGGGCGCGCCACGTCATGGTGCTGAGTTACGGCGGCCGGACGGCCGAACTCTGGTGGCAACAGACGCAGGGCAAGGTGTCCGGCCAGAAAAACCTGCGCGTGCTGGCACTGAGTGTCGAGGACAGCAAAGCCTTGGCTGGCCTGGCTGAGCGCGGTATGCGGCTGCAGTGTACGATTCAGGATGGAACGATCTGGCTGGGGGGGGAGCAGGGACACGTCGAACTGACACCGAAAGTTTTGTTCGCTAGCGATTTGGCATAGAATCATTCGGTCTCTTGCAGGCTCCGTGCAAGCAAATTGAGAGGTGACTATGGCAGCGAATGATGATGACGAATCAACGGCGGTAATCGTCGGGGTGTTGGCCGGCATCGTGCTGGCCGTCGTGGCGGTGGTCTATGGCGCCAGCGCCGGCAAGGGCTACAAGCCTGCTGCATCGGTCGTCCAGCAGGCCGAGATCGCACCGGTCGGCGAGGCATTGGCCAAGGTCTTTTTCGCGGTCGGCGCCGCTGCACTCGACGAGGCCGACAAGAGCGTCGTCGCCAAGACGCTGGAAGCCCTTTCGGCCAATCCAAACGCCATCGTGCTGCTCTCCGGGTTCCACGATCCTTCCGGCGATCCGGCCAAGAATGCCGAACTGGCCAAGCATCGCGCTCAGTCGGTGCGCGACGCGCTGGTCGCCGGTGGCGTCGCCGCAGAACGCATCAAGTTCCGCAAGCCTGAATCGACGCTCGGAGCCGGCAGCCCGGAAGAGGGGCGTCGCGTCGAGATTCGCGTTCAGTAAGGCTGAATGATCAGTAAAAGGCGAGCCTGGCAGCTCGCCTTTTTTATTTCAGTTCATTTTTCCCGGTCACAGAATGACGGTGATTTCCTCGCGCCGAACCAGATCCTGCGCCATCTGCAAGCCGTCGATATCCAGTGCATCGTGGGCAGCCAGCAAGCCGACCGGATGGCCGGCGTCATCAACGACTGGAATGTGGCGGAAACCGCCTTCGTACATCAGGTGTAGCGCATGTCCGAAAGGTTTGTCGGGGCTGACGGTCTGAATGTTTCGGGTCATGATGGTGGTAATTGCGGTATTGGCAGGGTCGCAACCGTTGGCCACCGCACGAAAAACAATGTCGCGCTCGGTGCAAATCCCGGCGAGCAGGCCTTTGTCAATGATCAGAATGGCCGATGAATGCCACTCTTTCATGATGATCGCGGCTTCTCGCACAGTGGTGCCACTCCCGGTGGTCGGGAATGGCCGTCCTTGAATAACTTCACTTACCAGGCGGTTGGGCATGTTGGATCCTTTCGCTTCAGGGTGAGTAAGTTGCAGCCAACACTTAGGACATGGATACCTTGTCTAAGTTCTCTTGCTGCAGCGCTCAATCCAAAAAGAAGGATGTGCCTTGCCCGGAGTGGGCCGGCGGTATTCTGGCTAACGCTTGATCAGGTGCCAGACAAACTCGGCACCGGCCGAAATCAGGTCGATGGTATCGATGATGCCGGCGTTTTCCGGCTCCTGTTTCATGCGTTTCAAGCGAGATTTTTCGCGTTCGCGCATCACGATGGCGTCGCCCAGCAATTCAACGTCGCGGGTCGTGCGGCGGACTTCGGCGTGCTGATAGCGGCTGAGTGCCTGTTCGACGGCACCGGAGTCGAGGATGGTGATTGGCGCCCGGCAATGGCTGCAGGCGTGGTCCTTGCGAATATCAACCGGGGCACCGCAACCCATGCAGCGGATGATGCCAACCTTGGCGGACAATTCGTCGATTTCGGCCGGATTGAGTTGCCGGACGAAACCCTTTTCGATCATGAACTGGGCGAAGGTCGTGAAACGACCATGTTTTTGCAGGCAGCGGTGGTAGTTGAACTTGCCGCCATGCTTGGCGACGTCGAGTCCATGCAGCAGTTTTTCATTGCAGCGCGGGCATTGCAGCGGGTCGCGCAAGGGTAGGCGCTGGTCGTCGTGGTGTTCGTGCAGTTGCTTGAACAGTTCGATGATGCCGCCTGGCGTGATCTGCACGCTTTCAAAATCGTCGAACCAGATGCCCTGGCACTGGAAGCAGAGGTCGAGAACGACCTCGCCGTGCAGCAGCCGCTCGAAGCGGTGCTTGGTCATCGTTTGTCGGCAGGACGGGCAGGGCAGCGGCTTCATGCCGATATTATGCCGGACGAATGGTTCCCAGGTTCAGTTTGACGCCCTTTTTCATCTTGCCGATAACGTGCATTTCGCAAGCCTTGCAGTCGAACTTGAGGATCAGCTTTTCGTTGCCATTGACCAGCGTCATCGGGTCCGGCTTCAGGTGCTTCACTTCCTTCGGGCACAGATTGAAGCTGTAGCGCAGGCAGTGGCGGGTGATCATCAGCGAGACCATGCCTTTTTCGTTGCCGGCCTCGTAGGCTTCCTCGATCAGC
>JAGTRV010000324.1 GCA_018262245.1 Pseudomonadota bacterium
AGGAGGACGAGCGGATCTACGGTGATGGTGTTAATATCGCCGCCCGTCTTGAATCCCTCGCCGACCCCGGGGGTATCTGCATTTCAAGGCGGCCTTCAACCAGATCGAGACCAAACTGCCTTTTGGCTACGAATTTCTCGGTGAACAACCAGTCAAGAACAGCGCCAGGCCGGTGGGCGCCTACAAAGTCCTCATGGAACCGAGGGTAACGAAAGGAAATGGTGCACGGTACACGGTGCAGGGTTCACGGCGAAGGATTTTAATCATCGGCCTGGCTGGCGAGGGAGACCGGGTGCGCATCAGCGCCCAGTTGATCGATACAGCTACAGGCAGCCATGTCTTTTCCGAACGCTACGACCGGAAGTTCGCCGATGTCTTTGCCCTGCAAGACGAGATCACGCTGAAAATCCTGGTCGCGCTTCAAATCAAGCTGACGGAAGGCGAGCGTGCCTTGGCGCTCGCCAAAGGCACGCAGAATCTCGATGCCTACATGAAGGTCATGCAGGCTCGAGCATATGCCAACCACTTCACTCCCGAGGCCAACACGCTGGCCCGGCAGGCGGCCGAGGAAGCGTTGGAGCTGGATCCCAACTATCCGATGGCCTACCTGCGGCTCAGCGCCACCTATCTGATGGAGCTCGCCTACGGCTCCGGAGAGCCTTCCGCAGGAACGCTGCGCAAAGCCGATGAATTGGTCCAGAAGGCGCTCAAACTGGACGAGAACCTGCCCGAGGGCCACGCGTTCATGGGCCGGATTTACCTGGCCCGCTGGCAACACGACTCGGCCGTCAAAAGAGGCGAGCGGGCCGTAGCCTTGGCGCCCAATTCCGACTTTGCCCTGGCCGCCCTGGCGTTCACCCTGCGCTATTACGGGAAGCCGGAAGAGGCGATCGGCCTCTACCGCAAGGCCATGCGGCTCAACCCCCTGCCCCCCATAGTGAACAAGTCTTCTTACAGGATTCATCTCAAACGCCTGGGAGGATCGGAGTGATCGTCCGAATATCCCACTGCATGGACCCCTTGTGAAGAAACGAGGGAGGACTAACGCATACAACGCCGAAAGGAGGGTTCAGCCATGTTTACGAGAACAAGAAGCGTAGTTGCCATTGGGGTCGTAATGTCCTTGGCGGTTTTCGGTTGCGCCACGAACGGTGCCCAAAAGCAGATCGTCGCGACGAAGAAGGCGCCAGAGGCGATCGGCCCGTATTCGCAGGCCGTCAAGTTCGGTAATTTGTTGTTCCTTGCCGGTCAGATCGCGATCGACCCCAAGACCTATCAATTGATGAAAGACGCGAGCATCGAAGATCAGACGCGGCTGGCCCTGAACAACCTCAAGGCCGTGCTCGAGGAAAACGGCATGACGATGGACAATGCCTTGTCCACCACTGTGTTTCTCAAGGACCTGAACGACTTCGCGAAAATGAACGCGGTGTACGCCGAATTTTTCAAGAGCGCCCCGCCGGCGCGGGCGACTGTAGAAGTGGCGCGACTGCCGCGCGACGTCAAAGTGGAAATCGCGATGATTGCCGGAAAATAGTCCGGGCTGAAATATGGACAAGACCGCTGAGCTGAAAGCCAAGATCGAGCGGTTGAGAAGGAAAAAGACGGCGCTGCTGACCCAAAGCCGGTTGCTTCAGGATTTCGTGTCCCTGGCGAAATCTTCGGCCAAGGAGCAGATGCTGGCCGCCATTCTCCAGAAGACCCTCGATCTCACCGCAGAGCTGACCAAGGCCGAGACCGGCAGTCTTTTTCTGCTGGATCCCGACGGGGTGGTCCGGGACTGCATCCTGACCCGCGGACCGCGCCAAGCGAAAGAGTGCCTGGATCTCACCGGCACCGTCCTGAAAGACGGGCTCGCCGGATGGGTGATGCGCAACCGCCGGATCGGGCTGATCACCGACACCGAAAAAGACGACCGCTGGCTCAACCTCCCCGACCAGCCCTACGCCGTGCGCTCCGCCATGGCCGTGCCGATCATCCGCGATAATGAACTGCTGGGCATTCTGACCCTGCTGCATGCGCATCCCGGCATTTTCCACCAAGGTACGGTTGACGTGATGGAGGTGACCGCCGGGCAGCTCGGACTGGCCCTGGAGAGCGCCAAGCTCTATGCCAAGCTCGACGAGTATTCCCGGGCCCTGGACGCGGAGCTCGAAAAAGGCAGACAGATCCAAAAGGAATTCCTGCCTCGCGAACTTCCGCGCTTGACGGGCTGGGACATTGCGGCCTGCTTTCACCCGGCGCGCCAGGTTGCCGGCGACTTTTACGATGGGTTCGTGCTGCCGAACGGCTGCCTGGCCGTCGTCATCGGCGATGTTTGCGACAAGGGGGTCGGCTCGGCCCTCTTTATGGCGCTCATCCGCAGCCTGCTCCGGGTCTTCACCGGTAAGATCAGCCTGAGCGGAGTTTCCATTTCCGCCGGCGACCGGCCGGCCACAGCGGAAGTGGATGCAGAGGTCGAAACCGCCCTGGGAGCGGTCACATCGACCAACGAGTACATCGCCGAAGAACACGGCGATCAGGGAATGTTTGCGACTCTTTGCCTGGGGATCATCAACCCGCAGACCGGCCTGCTGGCGTACGTCAATGCCGGGCATTTGCCGCTGGTGATCATCGGGAAATCGGGAGTACGGGCGTTTCTGAATGCCACGGGCTCTTCAGTGGGGATTGATTCCGTATCCAGGTACCGAAGCGCCATCGCCCGGATCGAGCCGGGCGAAGTGTTAGTCGGCTATACGGACGGCGTCACGGAGGCCATGTCACCGGAGGAGGTTCTGTACACCAAGGAACGTTTCTTCTCCCTCCTGGAGAAGCCGGCTTCATCCGCAGGCGACTTGATCGAGCGCGTCAAAACCGACCTGTTCAGCCACATCCGGCACGCCCCTCAGTCGGACGACATCACCATGATCGCCGTGCATCGCAAAGAATAATTCAAATTTGAAAACCAAGAGTTGCCACTTCATCCCACGATCCGGTTGATGGACACCGGCATGCACGGCAGCTCGACTGTCTCCAGGGTGGCGATGTACATCTTGCAGGCCTGGCAGAACTTCTTGGGTTTGCCCCGGCCGGCCCACAGTATCTTCATGCGGTGGGTGATGCCGCAT